>CAXAHZ010000160.1:0-4088 GCA_963968875.1 uncultured euryarchaeote | reverse complement strand
GCCTTTGCAAAATTCCTTACTGCTTCGTCCAATTCCATGGTCGTGATGTTGTCTGAGAAATAGATAAGCAACCGTACATTGTCGTTGTAATGGCGCGCAAGTTTGAGGGCATTGGCGACTCCACGAGGCTCTTCTTCAATGACGTAATGGATTCGTTCGCCTTCCAGTCCTTGGCCCACATGGCTGGTAATTTGTCCAATAAACTGATTTGAAACAATGGTGATGTCCTTAATTCCAGCCCGACGGATGGTCCCCAAAGCATAATCGATAACCGGACGCTCATACAATGGAAGCATCGTCTTTTGCGCATAGTGGGTGAAGGGATGGAGTCGGCTCCCATGTCCCCCTGCAATCAGAATTGCCTTTACCTCCATGGAGGCACCACGCAGTGACCCTGTATTGAAACTGCCCATATTGCTTATTGAGTATCATCCGATTTCATGAGGTCCGATACCGCTCCGTCTTTGGCGTTTTTCTCAAACCACCCGGTCGGCACTAAATCACCCAATCGTTCGACACCTGCTTCAACGAGGTCAATGTCTTTGGATTCTGCAGCAATCCACCGTTCTTCAGCTTGTTTGGCATAGGCAAGATCAGCGTCCCGTAACAGGTGCTCACTCGCCCGAAGTGGCCCTTCAAGCCCCTCATACTCTCCTTCATGTTCTGAAGGGTCAACACGCGTTCGTTCCCGGTTGAATTCGTCGGTGTTATCCGAGAGAGCAGGGCCCTTTTCATCCGACCCCCGGTTTCTTTTCTCATCGGAGTTGGTGTGCGAAATTCCAGTGAATTGAGCGGTAATGAATGCTTGGTGAAGGCGCCCCATCGTTTCATCGTCTACGTCCAAAGACGACAAAACATCCCAATCAAATTCAATTGAATCGATAAAGTTTAGCAGACGCTCTTGACCCCTTGAACGGTGTTTCAGTCTCAGCAATTCAGCGAACCCAGTCAAGAGTATTCCTACTACTGCAATCCAACTCATTGATTGGAACAGTGCAGCCGCAATAAAGGCGACCATAAGGACGATATTGGCCTTTTTCCAGCGACTCAAAACTTCGTATTCCTCTTTGAAATAATCCGAAAAAAGGGCACTCTCGTTGAGCATTATTTCACTTCACAAATCCAAGAGGTTCCTGAGGCGCTCAAGGTGCTCCTCATCAAAAACAGTGTCTTCCTTCCACCCCAATGCCTTCAATCCCTGAAGTTGGCTTGAGCGAATACTCGTCCCCATTCGTTCAAAAGAAAACTGCATCAATAGACCAAAGAGAAGTGCAGCGGCTAATCCGAACTGCCATCGCGTGAGGCCGGTAATTGCTCCAGCGAGCATCAAACCTACAACGGCCGCTAAAATCGCCCGCTGTTTCATCCTGTCCAATGAAGCCTGTGCATCCAATATTCTTCGGGCTCCATCCTTCTTGGTCATCGCCGCCATGTTGGATCCAAAACGCCGTTCAAGGTGAAGATACCGATTCCCGCTTAAGCCAGTCGTTGATTTCTCGCAGCGCATCAATTCGGGTATGGTTTGTTTGTTCTATCGACGGGGCCGGCTTCATGTCCTGCACAAGAACACTGTCTTGCATGGTTACATTACCCCGGGGCTGGAGCGCAATCTGTTGAAGTAAATCTGCCATATTCTGTTGCATTTTAGCCGTTTGTTCAGCCTGGAAGGACAACAATCGCTCCATGCTTTCGAGGACAATATTGCTGCGTTCTTGTCGGTTGTCAAGGGCTAAGGTTGCTGCATCCATTGCTTCTTCTTGTCGTTTGAGCAATTCCCTAGCAGCGGGGCTCCCCACAGCATCACGACGGTGAAGCTCTTCAATGGCCGAATTAAGTTCAACATGACGTCGCGTCAAGGCAGTCTCGAGCCCATCTATCTGGAAGTTCGCTTCCCGTAAATGAGAGACCATGGTTTTGTTGTGCCGCCGTATGGCACTTAGTTCGCTTTGATGATGTGCGGCCTCAGAAAAGAAGGCCATGACGATCGCAAGAGTCAATGCGAGCTGAGGATGAAAGAGCAATGCTGAAGCAGCAAACCAAGTCAAGATTCCAACAGATGCGGTCCGGAGTATTCCCATACAATGTAGTACGTTAGCGCTCATAAAGAGGATTGCGTGGGACTTGCGCGGGGTCCCGTTTATTCGGGCAGCATAATGAAGCAATTATCGTCAATTTCGAGTAATTTCCCCGTGGATAATAGATGATCTAGAGCTTCATCGGTCTCATCATCTTCGATGTTTGATGAGCGTGTGCACTTGAAAATGGCCTCCAAGGTTCCAAACTGCTCCCCCCTCGCGAGCTCCGATTCAACGGCAATCAACACCGATTGGCAAGCAATGGCTAGAAGAGGGTCGTCTGTGTTGTCGTTTGGCATCAAATCAATGAACACGCTCGATGGGTGTGCATCTTGATTGAGATGTGGTTCACGTTCCTTTTCCATTGGATCAAGAGCACGTTTACCAAGCCCTCGAAGCGGGTGTTCTGCATTGATGTCAAAGCAATCAAACAAATTACGTTGGTACGGGTCGTCTGCCTCTTCTTCCCGCCTGACAACCTCGATTCTTCGACCCAAGTCATCCAGTCGCTGAAGTCGTTGTTCAATCATCATTTTTTCATGAAGTAAATCCACAGCCAATAGGTCCATGGCGTTCTCTGCTTGATTTACAAGCCAGTCATGGACGTTCCATTCCGGGTTCACGCCCAACATAACATCTGCAAGCCTTCGAACTTCTTTCGGCATATCTTCGATGGCGATGCGGTTTTCTTGCTCCTTTTGACCATCATCCGCCATGACAGTGCTTGTTTCATGACGGCCTATGAAGCATCCCCTTGCATGCAAACCCTGCTTTCCGGTGGAGACCCCTTACTGGCTCGGCATTGAAGTAAAAATAAACGGTCAAAGGAAAGATGGGTGGGGCTTAGGCCGCACAAAAACCACCTACTGTTTACGGGGGTTTTGTTCATGTATGGGCGCCCTGTCCCGAGACCATGGGTGACTACCGCATCACAGTGCTGCCTGGCGACGGAACTGGACGGGAGGTGGCTCTAGAAGCTCAAAGAATTCTTGATACGATTGCTGCACATACGAATCATGGTTTTGACCAAACCGTCATTCCATGTGGAGGGCAACATTATCTCACAACGGGAGAAGAATGGGCTCCGGGTTCGTTTGAACTTTGCAGGGACGAAACAGACGCTATCTTCCTAGGTGCCATCGGTCAACCGGGGGCGCGTCTGCCAAACGGAGACCTCGCTGGAGGTTCCGTAATTTTGGGACTGCGAAGTGGGCTTGACCTCTATGCCAACGTTCGTCCAATCAAACTCTATGAAGGCGTACCTCACAAGATTCACGGTAGTTTCCGTCAGATCTGGGAGCCAGGCATGGTTGACATGACCATTCTCAGAGAAAACACCGAGGGGCTCTATCACGCACTTCTCCGCCGAAGTGCAGATCGTGCTCAGGGTAGGCCAGAATACGAACCAGAACCGATGACGTTCCCTGGCCTTGAAGGCGAGGTTGCGTATGACCCACGACCAATCTCCCGAGCAGGTTCAAAGCGGCTCATTGAGATGGGCTTTGAAGTCGCCGCCACCAGAAACGGCGCCCCCATAGACGGGCAACGCCGAGTGTCGTGTATTGACAAATCAAACGTCACCCGAGGGTGCCAACTCTTTCGAAATACCTTTGAATCCATTGCGGAACAACACCCAGGTACAGAAGCAGATTACGGGTACATTGACGCATTCATGCAGTGGATTACGCGCTCTCCGGAGCACTACGATGTCGTCGTAACTTCAAACATGTTCGGGGACATTTCAACCGACCTTGGCGCAGTGCTCCAGGGTGGAATGGGTATGGCCGCATCGGGCAATATCGGTGATGATCACGCATTCTTTGAGCCCGTCCATGGCTCTGCACCAAAGCACGCTGGTCAAAACAAAGTTAATCCAATAGCGTCGATAAATTCCATTCAAATGATGATGGATTACCTCGGCCGTAAGACCGGCGAAGAGGAATTACTAGACATCGCCCGCCTCATTGACGATAGCGTCGCAGACCATCTTCGCGATGGGAAACTTGTGACTTA
>CAXAHZ010000159.1:0-4107 GCA_963968875.1 uncultured euryarchaeote | reverse complement strand
AGCATCTTCTTCGCCCTCATTGGGCCAAAATGCACAAGCAGATACTCCCTCTCCTGCAAACCATTCAACCCACTTTTGGGATTTAACGATCACTTTGATGGGCGGAACTTCATACTCTGTGCACATTTGGTCTATGAATTGTTGAACTAAGCTACAACTATCGATCTTTGGCCATGGTTTTTTTGCTGACATGTTCGCCCATCTGGGGCTAAGTTTATAAACCTTTCGCATCAATTAGCGATTTTATTACCCGGATGTTATTAATTGCAAGCCCTCCTTTCAAATCGAGCAATGTTCTTGACCGATGAAAAGCATGATTTGATAAGAAAACATAGGTTGTATTTGGCTATGGACCGAATGATTGTTGGCGGAGGGTGCTTCTGGTGCGTTGAGGGCGCCTATAAGGAAATTCACGGAGTGGAATCGGCGCTGCCCGCATATGCAGGTGGGCCCAACCCAAACCCGACCTACAAGTCAGTTTGTTCGGGGAAAACCGGTCATGCAGAAGTCGTAGAAATTGTCTACGATGCGAGTACCGTATCCTACGAAACATTGCTCGAAGTCTTTTTCACCGTTCACGACCCAACCCAGTTGAACCGTCAAGGAAACGACATTGGGACGCAGTACCGAAGTTGTATCATGCCTGTAACAGAGGGCCAACGTAGTGTTGCCGAAGCAACCATAGCCTCAATGCAAGAATACTATGACGACCCGATAGTTACCACAATCGAAGAGCCGGGGAACTTCATCATTGCAGAAAAAGAGCATCATGATTACTATGCGAGAAACCCATATCAGGGATATTGTGCGGCCGTCGTTGGCCCAAAAATTGCCAAAGTTAGAGCAAAACACGCCCACCTTTACCGCTGAGCATGGAAATTTGGCCAACGTTGCTGGCCGAGATGTTCAAGAAGCGTCTGCGACGACAGTGATTCATGGTCAACAGCGTTCCTATGCCTCCTGCCCCAGTCAACGAACCCATTCTCGGTTATTTACCGGGTAGCGAGGAGCGAAAAGCACTCGAGATTGAACTCAAACGCCAATCTTCGGAAATTCTTGAAATCCCCTGCATCATAAACGGTGAAGAAATATTCACCGGCGACGTTGTTGAGCAGGTCATGCCACACGACCACGGCCATGTTATTGCTCGCGTCCACATGGCTGGGGAAAAAGAAATCAAAGCCGCCATTGATACGGCTCTTGACGCTCACACGATGTGGTCCACCATGCCATGGCAGGCAAGGGCAGCCATTTTTCTCAAAGCCAGTGAATTGCTTGCTGGCCCGCGCAGAGCAGAAATCAACGCATCAACCATGATCAACCAGTCCAAAACATGCCATCAGGCTGAAATCGACTCTGCATGTGAACTGATTGACTTTTGGAGATTTAACTCAGATTATTGCCGACAAATCTACGAAGACTTGCAACCACCCGTCTCTCCTTCTTCGATGTGGAACTCAAGTGAAGTGCGCCCGTTGGAAGGATTTGTCTTCTCAGTAACTCCTTTCAACTTCTCAAGTATTGCAGCCAATCTACCCTCCAGCGCCGCTTTGATGGGGAATGTCGGTGTTTGGAAGCCTTCCCGTAATTCATATGTTTCGAATTACCGATTGATGCGCCTTATGATGGATGCTGGCCTTCCTGCCGGCGTCATTAATTTCGTTCCAGGCAAGGCAAGTTTGGTTGGAGACATGTGCTTAGGACATCCTGAACTTGCTGGAATTCACTTCACGGGGTCCACCCGAGTTTTCCGTCAAATGTGGCGAGATGTTGCCAACAACCTTGAACAACTGAAATCTTATCCTCGTATTGTTGGTGAGACCGGAGGAAAGGACTTCATTGTAGCACACCCAGATTGTGACCGTCAAGCCCTTTTGGTGGCCATGCTGCGCGGTAGTTTCGAATTCCAAGGCCAGAAGTGCAGTGCTGCAAGCAGAGCCTATGTTCCAACATCTGTTTGGGCCGCTATCAAAGATGATTACTGTGCAGAAGTTGCAAAAATCACTGTTGGCGACCCCCGAACATTGACAAACTTCCTCGGGGCCGTAATTGACAAGAAATCCTTTGACAACATCACCGGGTATATTGACAGAGCTGCAGCAAATCCAGATTGTGAAATTGTCACCGGGGGTACCTACGACGACAGTGTTGGCTATTTCGTCCAACCAACAACCATCGTTTGCAACAACCCAAGAAGTGAGAGCATGGTTGAAGAGATTTTTGGACCTGTTCTTTCAGTTCACGTTTATGAGGACGCCGAGTTTGAATCAATTCTTGAATTGTGTGATACGACCTCAGAATACGCACTTACTGGATCAATTTTCGCCACGGATAGAATTCACATCGAAACCGCACTTAAGGCATTAAGATACTCTGCGGGTAACTTTTACATCAACGATAAACCGACCGGCGCCGTTGTCGGACAGCAACCCTTTGGAGGCGCCAGAGGAAGCGGTACAAACGACAAAGCAGGAAGTCCACTCAACCTTTTGCGTTGGGTCAGCCCACGTTCCATCAAGGAGACATTTGCTCCCCCACACGATTGGACCTATGGATTCCATCAGTGAGTTTGCTGCTCTTTCCGTGCAAGCCGTTTGAGGTAGGCATGCTCAGCTTTGTCGATTAGATATTTTGGCTCAAAGCGGTTGGACACCATTCCGATAACGTACCATCCAACTGAGAGGATGGGCGTCAAAAGAAACGTTGTAAGGCAAAGCCACACGATGAAGTTACCATCGGTCAGACCCCATGACCAATAACTGACGCTCAACGAACAAAGGGGCAACCAAAAGCGAGCAGCATTGCTTGGCGTTGACATGCCCTTGTGGTCGCGCCGTGGTGCGAAGAACGATTCGACAAGGGACATGGTCCTAGTCCGGGTGCTCCGCTTATCAATCACCGTTTTAGCCCATTCACACATTCCTTGATGAAGGAGAACCTCTTGGTATCACATCCTGCAATGATGAAGTCTTCTGCCGAATGCTGTTTTTCAGTGACGAATGATGGGCGAACTGAGCGGGACCCAAATCCATGAGGTGTTGATATTCAGCCTGTATATCAACCAACAATGGTCTATCAAGGTACGCCGTTAACTCCTCTTCCCGAGGACCTCACCGTATGGAAGACTGCAACGCCTTGGCAGACCGTTCGTTCAATGCTGGGACTCGTCCTGGTTTGCTTTTTCATCGCCCAAATATCTGTTTTGATTGTGGCTGGATTTATCGATGGTGATATCAACGGTACATTAGGTCCATTTGAACCTATATTGACATTCGTTGGAGGGATTTGTTTGTCGCCCCTTCTCATGTTGTTCTTTTACCTACGAAGGCCAAGATTGACCCACAGCATTACTGCGGAGCCTCACCCGAACGGTGTACAACAACACATTCTTGCTGGAGGTAGCGTGGTTTTATCACCGGTTCCCACTGTCGTACGCCATCATTTATTCCGTTCTACGGCACCTCTTGAAATGCCTAGACCGCTGCATCTATGGGCTTTATTTTTCGGTGGAGTGATCATTTCATCGGTTTGTCTTCTTCCTCTCATGATCCTTGGTCCAACGACATTGAGTGTTCTTTTGGCACTTCTCATCGTGCTTCCAGCATGGCTCATCGGATTTGCCGCGCCCGTATTTGCGTGGTGGTCAATCAGCAGCAGACATCTAGGAATCAACATATCAAGAAGAAACGCAGAGTGGATTTTAGCGGCAGGTATGCTTTCAACAATACCAGCCATCATCATCAATTCTTTGATTTCACCATTGATACTGGATACGTTCGGCCTTAATGCGATGGAACCAGGTTCATGGGGCGAGGGGTTCGTTCTCTTCCTCTCTGCTCCGATCGGAGAAGAATTAAGCAAAGCCCTAGCAGTTCTTGCATTGAGTCATTTGATCATCTCCCCTAAACACGGTTTTTACGTTGGTTCAACCGTTGGCCTTGGTTTTGCTCTCCTTGAAAACGCACAATACATTTCCTTGGCTCTTGTCGGTGATTACAGCAGCATCTCCTACTTTTTCACTGCGATGATTCGTGGATTGAGCTCAATTCCTGGCCACGCATTGTGGACAGGGCTTTCAGGATATGCAATCGGATGTTGGATTGCACG
>CAXAHZ010000158.1:0-4172 GCA_963968875.1 uncultured euryarchaeote | reverse complement strand
GGGCTGTATACTTCAAATTGAGCCGTAACATCGGTTATCGTCATGTTTCCATGATTTGAAATTACAGAATGCACCCTGTCATTGCCGTAATAGAATGTGGTATCCTGGCTGTTATGGCTTGGGTAAAGGTCACTTACTTGGAGGTCAATGCTGTCATCGATAACGATTCCTATTTGAGCAATGTTGTCGTTTGTATTCATGTCAGCATATGGCGAACCCACACTGTTGAAAACACCCCATTTAAGGACGAATGTGCCTTCTTGGGAATAGCTCATTGCCGGTAGGGCACGATTGAATGCAGAAAACCCTCCCCATGCAGGTAGGTCTGTTACGTTCATGTATGCTTCCTTCAACAAGATTGTTGAATCCGATGACCACAATTGCCATCCGAATGTGGCATCAAGATAACATGCGCCACAAACCGTTGCTTGCCCTCTCGCATTGAATATGTAGTCGGTATTGCTGTTGACAACATCTTGACCATCGTAATTGGCAAGCCCCTCTATATTTTCAAGAGGGTTGTGGCTTTGGCTGACAATAATGTCGGCGAAATTAACCGTGACGTTGATGAGGTATCGCCATTCATCATCTATCGGATTAGAATCGGCGATATCAAATGCAAATAAGACAGTGAAAATACCTTCGGAGTTTTGTCCGGGTACCCATTGACTGGTTGATGTAAAACTTTGATTTCCTGAGGCAGGAACGTTTCCGACGCTTATCAGTCCCTTATCATCGTAACTTGATTTACAAAGTGAAGATGAGATGTCACCCTCACATACGTACCAGGACATTGCCCGATTAAGTCCTGCATCTGCGCCCCCATAGTTATAGATCTCAGCTGAGAATTCAATGTTCTCAAAGGATGAAAACCATGCATCCTCAACGGGCTGACTTGCACCGACAATCCCGAGCGATTGGTTTGATGTCGCTGTTGCAACGGGAGCCATAGCCATCGTACCCAACGCTGAAAATAGAAGGATGAAAACCAAGCCAACGCCTGTTTTTTGGGTAGGTCCCGCACCTTGCTTACGCTCTGTCATCGTATGTTCCTCGCATTGGGGCTTCAAAGACTCATCGCTTATTTCCTCCCAAATCACGCATCTTTTTGCTTCCTTGAGATACTCCATCGCAGTAAATACGCGCGGCTGACATTCCTTGAGTAACTTCTTTACAGCACCCAAGTTCTATGAAACTTAACCATGTCTTCATCTCGCAGACCTTATCACTCACTGCGATGACCGGTAAATATGCACAGGAGGTCAATTTTTGCCGTCCTTCTGGGCCTTCTGATGCTGCAAGTATCCCTTTCAAGCGCTCTTGCTAAGCCCCTTGATGCTGATTCACAGTCTGTTGAAACCCCTCCTTCTTGGCCAGAGGGAAGTACTGCCTACGACCACATGGTACAGATGGCAGACTTCGGATACAGGAAAATCGATACTCAAGCCAACTTTCAGGCAAGAGATTGGATTGCGAGCGAACTGGAAGGGATGGGCTACGATGTTGAAAGGCAACCGTTTCAGACACAAGAATGCAACAATTGTGAAAATTTGGTAGTCACAATCAACGGTACTCTTGAAGATGACTGGATCGTAGTGGGAGCGCATCATGATGCCATTTGTTATTCCCCTCCACCCCTTGTTGGTCAAACCTACACCGGTTGTACGAGTTCAGGCGCTTACGATGACGGAACTGGTAGCGGCTCATTATTGGAATTAGCGAGGGCCTTTTCGGAATGGGGGCAAACGCCAACACATACCTGGAAACTGGCTTGGTGGGACTACGAGGAATGGCAAGGGTCCTCATCCTCGGAGGGTGGAGGGAAGGGAAGTCTACATTTCGTCACCGAACAGATTCCCGAGAGCGTGAATGTCACTTATGTCAATCTCGATATGTTTGGATTGAATTGGCCTGTTCCAACTCCACTAGCGAGTCAAGTTTCGGGCTGTGATGAAGATTATTGGACACTTTACATGTTCACATCTCCAGTTTCCGACTGGTCGTATTACGAGAGTAATGGGTTGGAGGTTACAGATTCCATGCGTTCAAATGCCGAATGGTTTCAAAACCATCTCAAGCAAATTAATTCCGACCTATCCCATCCAGAAGAATGGGTCAGCGTTATTGATGACACAAAAGGAAACTCAGACCATTACAATTTCATAATGAACAACCATACTGCTACTTGGCTCAGGGGTCAGCATCAGTATGTGTTGGAAGAGGGGGATACATGTGAACAAACTCCAAAGCATTCCCAAAGTGATTCAGTAACCGTCATCAACACCATGGCTGGCGGCAGAAATAATTTGGAATCCGGGCTGCAAACAGGATTGGACGTTGTCGCTACGCTCGCTTGGTTGGACTGGACCGATAACGGTTCAGCAACAATGGACGATGATGTGCCGGTAACGACGATGTTGGTGGGCGGAGGCAACATTTCAGGGGCAGTGTTTTCAATTTGGTTCTTGGGAATGTTTGCTGCTGTTGGATTCATAACTGTTAGGAGAGATAGATTTCAGCTTGGATTGATCTTGGAAGAGGATGCACCAGACCAAGGTCCGATCGTTTCCCCATCCGAAGGTAAAACCTTGGTGGATAATTACCGGGCACGCGTGTTGACCCTCTGCGCCCTGTATGTTGCTCAGGGAATACCTTGGGGTTTCATCACCGTTACCTTTGTGACATTTTTAGCCGTTGAAGGAGTTGCTGCCAAAGAACTTGCCTTTTTGTTAACGCTAGGGACCTTGCCCTGGTCGTTAAAATTCTTGTGGGGGCCAGTTATTGACCGTTACCAATATCGCCGTTACGGTAGACGGAGGCCTTGGATATTGGTCGCTCAGGCAGGAATGGTTTTGATATTGTCTTCGATGCTATTGATTCCGGACCCGGCAAACAACGTTCAAATGATTGCTACGATGTTTCTCGTTTACAACATCTTCACTTCTTTACAAGATGTGAGCACGGATGCTCTTGCAGTCGATATCCTAAAGCCGCATGAAATGGAGAAAGTCAACAGTTACATGTTCACATCTAAAACTGTTGGAGGGATGATTGGTGGAGCTGGACTCGGTACCATCATTGGATTTATTGGGATAAAAGGTGCGATTTTGGTCCAGATCCCAATTTTATTGTTCATTATGCTCGTTCCACTCCTGATGCGAGAACGGCCCGGGGAGAAATTATTCCCATGGGATGAAGATGAAGAGGATTTAGCTGAAACCCATGAGGGAGAGGGTCCAAATTTCAAGGAGATTTTATCAAACGTCAAAACTGCATTTTCCCTTCCATCAACCCAGTTAGGAATCGCACTGAGTTTAGTCATTTCACTGTCGTTCTTCTTGGTTCCAATCCTTCCCCTCCTATTCATTACTGAACTGAGTTGGTCCGAAGAAAAATTCAATGCTACAAAGGGAGGACTCATACTGGTTATCACTATGTTTGGATACATCATTGGAGGACAACTTGGCAAGAGGTTCGGCGGTAAGTCCGTGATGATTTACTCAGCCCTCGGGGCGGCCCTCACGACTGCGACATGGGGGCTCACCGAATCTATGTGGGGCAGTGGACTGTTCATGATGTCAATTTGGTCAATCCATACCTTCCTTTGGGCCATGGTTTCAATCAACGTGTATTCGCTGATGATGAGAATTACGTGGGGTGAGGTTGGAGGGACTCAGTTTACTGCATACATGGCCATGATGAATTTATCAGCCATCATTGGATATCAGTTAACTGACCCGCTATCAAGTAGATTTGACTATTCAACACTGTTTTTGATCTCATCAGTTTTGGAAACAGTGGTCATTTTGGGCGCAGTATTCATCAATCCAAATGAAACGAGAAACATTCTGGGCGTAAATGATATTGATGATTGAGATTGATCGATGCTGAATCGTTCTTTAAACCACTGTCCTAAATCTAAAGGGCGGTGTACTCATAAGGATTCAAATCAAGATATTGATGGAGCCTTTAATGCGGCAACCTCATGAATTACGCCCATCGTGAGCATTCCATGCGACCCAGCGGAGAAGGGACCCTTGTTCGGGATGAACGAGGTCTAACCGCCGTGATTGAATTTTTATCAGCCTTCACGCTTTTTCTAATGATTTTGACAGCATTTCTGTCACTAGCCCAACTTCAAATGGGCTCAAACGACCCAGCCGTTGACCGTT
>CAXAHZ010000157.1:0-4174 GCA_963968875.1 uncultured euryarchaeote | reverse complement strand
CGTAGAATTGTTTTCATGAATGCTTCAGATATGGTTTTACGCGGGTGGAAATCGCGCACGTCAGTCAACATCACAAGTCATTTTGATGGAGAGCAACGACACGCAAAGAACTGGATGGTTGTCCCGTACGACATCCCATCTGGAAATATAGCCACATATTTCCCAGAAGCCAACAGCCTTGTTCCCCTTCATTCGACTGCTGAGCAATCAAATACACCAACATCAAAGTGGATCGTTTGCTCGTTGCATTCATCCACTGGGCCAAGTCACGAAGAGGAATGAATGTGTCTAAGACCTCTTACATTGAGCTTGTTTCCAAGAACAAGGACTTTCGAAGATTATGGCTTGCAGCGGTCATATCCATGCTCGGGGAATGGTTCAACACCATTGCACTGTTTTTCTTAATTTTGAAATACACGGATAGTGAATTCCTACTAGGGGTTCTTTTTACCGTACGTATGCTGAGTTTTGCTCTACTGCAACCTGTGATTGGCCTACTTGCTGACCGATACAACCGGAAAACACTCATGATTGTGTCCAATCTTCTTCAGAGCGTTTTAGCACTCGGATTCTTGCTGGTTGACGGCCCTGAGGACATGGTATGGATGCTGGCACTATCAGGGCTGATGATGGTACTTCATGGAGGCTACATGACTGCAGAACGTGCCGCTTTACCCAACGTTGTTCACCCAGATGATTTGGCCACTGCCAATGCATTGGATGCTGCATCTTGGTCAACGGCATTGTGTCTTGGAGCAATGTTAGGTGGAATAGTCGTTTCTCTGTGGGGGGTTAATGCTGCATTCATCATTGATTCGGTAACGTTCCTTATCGGTACATTATTCTTAATCCCGCTCACCTTACCACAAGAACGAGATGAATCTATGAATGGACCACTGATGTCTACTGCCTTCCTTAACATCAAAAAAGGCTGGAAGCGAATACGGAGCGAGCCCCAACTGTTCAGGATCGTATTTGCTAAGGCGTCTTGGAACATTGCAGGTGGAGGTCTTGCTGGAGTGTATCTTGTTCTTATGGGCGCAAATATTACTGGATTTGGTGCAGCCTTTGGATTTGGCTTATTCTTTTTCGCACGTGGAATTGGGACGGGCCTAGGACCCATCATTGCTAGGAATGTATTCACCAATTCTTCACGCTGGCCTTCCCTAGTGGGTCAATTAATCGTTGCTTCTGGATTCTTTTATTTGATGGTCGGATTGACCCTAGATATTTCTCTTTGGCTCACCGTTATTTTAGTCATTATCGCCCATAGCGCGAGCGGGGCTAATTGGGTTCTATCCACCATACTAACACAGCAATGGGTCGAGGATGAAATACGCGGGAGAGTGTTCTCTACAGACATGCTCATTCTATCACTAGCATTTTCATTATCGACGAGTGCGGCAGGTTATTTGATGGAATACACTGAGTTGTCGATGAGAAACGGAATCGTCATCTTTGCATCGCTAATGATGCTATCAGGGCTTATATTCACGATGTGGAAAACTGAACAGATCCCCGGTCAAGAAGCCATAGCATCCTTACAACGCTGATGTTGGCATATTGGTGGATTGAAATATTGTTTTTCCTCTGGATCATATGTGTCAAGTTGAAGGTTAGAACTTTCACCTTCCTGGATGAAGACAATTGAAGATGTGCTCGCAGGTAAATAGTCCATCCCTGTAGATACAAGCGATAATCGCAGGGTGTGGCCAATGGGAATTTCAGCATCTAAAGGCATGAATTCCATCTTTGCATTTATTGTCTCCAAAACAGGAGTCCATGTTTGGATTTCATTTCCTCCCGCATGGTATCGTAAATCCATTGTTGCATGACCTACGTGAATGCAATTAGCATCGGAATCACAGTCTTCCAAAAGAGCAAACAACTGGCCCCCAACCGTTGCGGTGGTGACATCAACGTGAAGCCTTGGGGTTCCGGCCAAAAATAGGGTCTGGTTCAAAGGTTCAGTCTCCCAGACCGGACCCGTATTTGCGTCAGGTAGTACGGTAGTACCGCCCCCAACGTTAGCCAACGCACCTCCTAAATCAAAAGAAATTTCAGTTGTATTGGTGGGTGGGTAACGATCTTCTAGACGCCATGAACCTTGGTTGGATTGAATTTCTATCCACAATCCGGGTTGGTCTCCAACACCTTTGAGGTAGAAATCAAACCATTCAAGGAGGTCTTGCATCCAGTCGTATCGAACCATTTCGGGGAAAGCTTCTCCACCGTAGCCCCCTAAATCGGACCTATCATCCAACTGAACCGGGCGATCGGGATAATCATGATCCCACTGACCAAACAAGCCTTTGGCGTCTATACCAGCATCCTTCAGAGAGTTCATGGTCGGCACTGCCATGTGTGGGTCAACGTTCCAGTCGTGCATCCCTTGAATAAGATAAACACTACCAGTATAATGCTCCAAGACACGATCAAGGAAGTAACGTTCAGCCCAATATTCTCCTACGACTTCGGATCCAAGGAGGTATGCAGAAACGCCGGTGCCTGGGCCAATCAAATAATCGGGACATATGTTTTGATAGTCTTCTTCATCTCCGTCAATCCCATACGAACCATAGACACCATTGTGCATTATTGGTGCACGCGCTTCAGAGGAGCCGTTTCGCCACATGAGTTCTTTCACGCCGATAAGGCCCGAAATAGGGACGATCGTTTTCAGATAATTGTGTTCTGAACCAAACATTGCGGCTTGCCATGGCGTACTCCCATCGTATGATTTCCCTATGAGAGCCACCGAACCATTTGACCAAGATTGCTCTCCAAGCCAACGGACTGCAGCATCGTTGCCGAGTTGTTCAGCATTCCCCATGAGGTCCATACAATGATTTGAACGTCCAGTCCCTGCAACCGAAACTTGTGCAAATGCATATCCATGGGGGAGAATTTGATCAATGATCATTTGTCCAAGCCATGTTCCAGGTACTTCGATGGTCGGAGTCTCTACACTTGGTTCCTGAAAATACGGCCCGAATTCAGCAATGACTGGGACAAGCACTCCTTCGGGGACATTCGGACGCCACACTGCTAGACTTATCAGACCGTTAGGTGCCGCTCCTCCTTCCTCGATTGGAAGGGTGTATTCTACAAAATGATGCGTCGAATTCCATTCATTTTCAGTAGCCAATTGTTCGTACGGCCCAACCTCCAATGCAACACCAAATTCTCCAGTTACATCAAAATCCATCAATTCACGTTCCCAAACAGGAACACGCCCGTTGTAAGATTCTCCATCAGCGTTCAATGATTCTTTAACTGCATCAACAAACACTGCTCCCAAAAACAAAAAGACCAGTGAAACAGCAACGGTTACGCCAAAAACAATATTGAATTCGCGCTTGACATTTATTTCAGCCATCATGGCCTGTTCTTCGTTCATATAGGGCCGCCAATTGATGTCAAAATGGGTTTATTTTTGAGGTTGCCGTGTAAAAAAATTTGAACGGTTTAGGAACAATGCTCAAAGACAACCAGTTCAACCCCCTGCCATGGACTCCCCGTTTGCCGCCCTAAGGTCGCATATAGGCGAAGGGATTCCTGAGTATTTGCCTGATGTGAAAGAAAGAGACCTCAGTGTCGACCACGCCCCGCCAAGACGCCAGGTTTTGTCTAAAACAGAAGAGCGATTGGCGCTCAAAAATGCTCTGAGATACTTTAATCCCGAGTACCACTCTGTTCTCGCTCCAGAATTTTTGGATGAATTAAGAACCTTCGGCCGAATCATCATGGAGCGATACCGCCCTACTGAATATGCAATGAAAGCTTATCCAATTGATGCCTATCCTGCCAAATGCCAAGAGGCAGCTGCGATCATGCTTATGATTCAAAATAATTTAGACCCAGCAGTGGCTCAATTCCCACATGAACTGATAACTTACGGAGGAAATGGTTCTGTCTTTCAAAATTGGGCTCAATATCGTATTGTCATGCAGTATTTGTGCCGCATGACGAAGGAACAAACTCTTGTGATGTATTCTGGCCATCCTCTCGGCCTGTTTCCATCCTCATCATCTGGGCCACGAGTTGTTGTAACAAATGGGATGGTCATACCAAATTATTCCACTCAAGATAATTATGAGAAAATGAATGCGATGGGCGTAAGTCAATACGGCCAAATGACTGCGGGTTCATACATGTATATCGGCCCGCAAGG
>CAXAHZ010000156.1:0-4181 GCA_963968875.1 uncultured euryarchaeote | reverse complement strand
TCATGAGATAAGGTTTCCAAAGAGTGGATTAAGTCGTTCCAGTATCCGTTTCATCCACTTTAATTTCTTCATTTTCAGTTCAGGGTTGGTCGTTCCAGACCATGATCCTACATTTTCTGTGGAATACCCTACGAGTTTGACAATTGACAATTCAATGTTGATCCAATGCAAAAAACATGCCGCTCGGTCTCCATCTGTGAATCCACCCGGATTATGCATGCCAGGGAATACTTCTCGCGTTTGGTGGGTTAGAACCAGCGGTGGCCTTCCATCCCTTGCCCAATTCGGGAAATACCGTTTCCATTGAATTAGATTATCACCGTGGGCGTGAACGATCATGGGAATACCGTACTGCGCTGCTTTATCCAAATGCTCTCCTCCATCCAAGTCCGTGACAATACATGCCGGTTTGATGCTGTCGGGAAATGCGCCAATCGCACCGTCAGCGGCAATAAATTGAGTTCCATCGGGCCAATCTAAATCCAGTTCAGTTTTCTGTGCGGCCGCTCCCACAAGTACGACCATCGCCGCGGAATGCAATTGTTTTTTGATTCCGATCAACGTATCTTTTCTACCTTGGGTTGACCAGTGATGTACATCATAGGGGGCGTCGGCTTGAAACGCCGCAGCCATTGATTCAGCACTGTTGAGGTCGTCTTGATAGTCCCAACCAAAGGACGTGCGAACTTCACTCTGAATAGCAACCATCTCGGCGAGAAGGCCTTCATCCATACCGCACCCAAACTCCTCATCCACAAGAAACCACCTCCAACATTGAACTTCATAATCAGTGGCCGCTGAGGTACGACCATGCCCGTCCCAACCACGCCCCCGGTTTTGACGGATGAAGTCACTTTTGCCCGCTATCCATTTCTCCCTCAAGCGGCCCATTGGATTCGGGATATGGCTCAGCGCCACTCCATTGATTTGAATGAACTTTTAGACGGCCCATGGATGGAAAAAGCACGCCAACGAGCCCGTATACGCCTCATTGACTCGGTGCAATCCAAAGAAGGAGTGCAGGTGGTTGGAGGCGACATCCACACAGAAGAAGGCAGATTAATCGAGGCATTTTCGTTTTATTATGCCCGATTGGTTGTTTGTGCAAGCGAGGATGAACGTTTGATTGCACGTTGGGCTCAAGCAGAAGCTGCAAGGGCAGAACAATTGCTGATTCAAGACGAAACCAACCTCGCTGCCCTGGCAAATACATACATTTCCGAAGCCGTTCAAACATCCCAAGAGGGAGTTTCGTCGGTTGTAGCCTCTTCCTCGATGAGCATGCGTCAATTGCGGCAAGGAAGCTCCTCTGTTTGGAAAATTGGCCTTTCGGACTTTATTGAAATCTGCCCAAAAATTACAGGAGACCGCTGGCGTTTACCAAACGTAGACCTTCAGAATGGATGGGTTACCCTTCACAATGAACGGCAATATGCCTCATCGGCGAAGCTTGCACGATTGCTGCGCGAACGCATCAAACTCGGTATTGAAGCAGAGACGCTTGGTAAGATGGCAGAAGTAACAACAGATTTGGCGGTCAGGCTTGCGGAACCGGTCGGCATGGTTCGCAATCTAATGGCAAACAAAGCAAGTGAAGCGATTGCTTTGGTTGGAGCAGAGGAAAGTGATTGGCCTCCTTGCATGCGAAAAACCATTGCTGAGCTAACGAACGGTGTTAACGTGAATCACTTTGGGCGCCTGTTTTTGGCTTCAATGTCCGCAACATTAGCACTGCCCCAAGAAGCATGTGTTGGCTTTTTCAGAGGAGCTCCAGACTTCAGCGAATCGACCACTTCTTACCAAGTTGCCCACGTCTATCAACACGAATATACTCCAGCCGGATGTGGCAAATTGAAGGTGAATCACAACTGTCCTGTGCTTCCCGGCGATAATCGGACTTGCGACCAACCTTGGATGGACCATCCACTGAAGTACATCCGGGCCACTCAACGATGGAAACGTCTGACGACTCGGCGAGATGAGCCGACCATTGCCTCTTCGGAAAACGATTCTCCCTCCACAAAAGAAGATGTACCAGACGAATCTTGAATTCAAGGTTGTTGGAGATGTTTCTAAAAGGTAGGCGGCCCTCCTCATGGTATGCGGTGGTTGAAGGACCCGAGCAGGGACAACGAGGATAAAATTCCTCTTTCCTACCGCATTGCTCGTCGGTTCTATCGTTTTTTAACCAATATTTGGTTTCGTGAAATCAACATCGTCGATGATGAAAACCTCCCCCCTGAAGGCGGTATTCTCTTCATCACTTGGCATCCAAGCGGACTCATTGACCCCATGCTCATGACGGCCTCTCTTCCAGGGAGGTTAACGACCATCGCAAAGCATACACTGTTCAAAATCCCATTGCTTGGACGGTTATTGAAGGCTTCTGGAGTCGTTCCAGTGGAACGGCCACGCGATTCCAAAGATAAGCAAGCAGCACGTGCACGCAATGCAACCATGCTCGCCAACATGTCGCATCAAATTGCTCATGGGGGGCGCGTGCTTATTTTTCCAGAGGGGGCTACTCACGCTGAATCGGACGTGAAACGCGTTCGTTCAGGGGCAGCAAGGATTCTCCTGTATGCCAGGAGGGAAGCCATTGAGAAAGAACTACCCGAGCCACAAGTGGTTCCAATTGGTTTGCACTACTCCGAATCTCATACCTTTCGTGAACGGGCGGCGGTTGTTATTGAGCGAGTGATGGATTTGAATCCAATACCGTCTCTCGTTCAAGATTCTTTTGAACAAGACCGAACAGACAGGATATGGATTGCCGAGGTGACTCAAGCGATCGATGTTGAACTTCGCCGTGCGAATTTATCCAAAACCACATGGCGGGAACGAACCATGATCTGGAAGGGGCGAAGTCTAGCCTATGCAGAGAAAAAAAGGATAGAAGGAGGGAAACTCATCAAACCTTCCTATGCGGAATCGGTTCTCGGTGCTCGGCGGCTGCGTGCCGGCTGGGAGTACATGATGAATCAACATCCGGAAGAAACGAGACGGTTGGCTGACGACTGTGAACATCATTTTGAACATTTAACGCAACGTGGAATTACTCCCTACGATGTTGATTCACGCCCAGAAAAATTCACCTTTTGGGGATATTTGAAAATTTTTGCGATTTGGATATGGGCCCTTGTTTGGATGTTTGGTCTTGTCACATGGAGTGCGATTGCAGGAAATTATCCACCCTACAAAGGCAACGGTCTCCTCAGTTGGATTCTAAAGAAGCAGAAGATAGACACGTCCGTTATTGGAACCATAAAAGTACTCTCTGCAGTTGTTTTCTTTCCCGTGTGGTGGATTGTGGCTTCGGCCCTGATGACCTGGTCTTTGCTCAGTACGACAAGCCCAATTAATTCGCTTTTGATATCGCACTGGTTGCTTGAATACATTACCTATTTGCCGGCTGTGAGCGTATTCTTTGTTTTCCTCTTATGGTGGCCTCTGTCCGCTCGCCTGCACCTCAAGCTATACGCCCGATTGGTTCGCAGTTCTCGGGATTTAAAACGGTGGAAAATATGGAAGGATGAGGACACGAATTGGAATGAACTGGTCCAAGTGCAACGAGACTTAGCCTCCCGGCTCGTAAAAACCGGTGCAGGACTTGTACTTCCTGGCGACTCCGATTGGACTGACCCGCCTGCAGGCAGCGATGACGTTGTTTCGGTCCGTCTTAGAGGAGCAGATTCGGGAAAGGCATTGAATCCAAATGCACAAGGTTTTGAATGAAAGATAGTCAGTGGCATGACAAGGACCGGGGGTGAGCAGATGGCAAGAATACTGGTTTTGACCGTTGATAGGGACAACGACCTGGGCATCAAAACCTCGATTCGTGGCCCCGTAGTCGGGCGAAGGCAAGTCCTTACGGCAGCATTGAAACTGGGTATTGCCGATCCAGAAGAAAGCGATACCAATGCGATTCTAGGTGCTCTTTCACAACACGATGCTCTTGTCGAATCCAAGGGTGAAGAAGATGAAATTGAAATCGCTATTCTTACCGGGGATGAAAAAGTTGGAATGCGTTCAGACAGAGCGGTAGCCGCTCAACTTGAGGAAGTCGTCTCCTTGTTCCAGCCTGACGAAGCGATTCTTGTAACCGATGGCGCAGAGGACGAAAGTGTCCTCCCCATTATTCAATCCCAGGTTAGAATCGACCACATTCAGAAAATCATTGT
>CAXAHZ010000155.1:0-4183 GCA_963968875.1 uncultured euryarchaeote | reverse complement strand
TTTCCTTTGGGAAGGATGGATTTGAGCATCTGGATGGGGCCGATCAAAACGATAAGACCCTTGGTCATGGATGTTAGGATGTAAGCAGATGGTGTAGAGAGTTTCTTCCAGTATGCCGCCCCCAGTGTTTTGGGTATGATTTCAGAAAAGAACAATACCGCCAGCGTCAGTATTATTGAGGCAACCGTTAGAGCACTGTCTCCAAACTGTTTGGCCACTTCACTTCCAACCCCTGCAGCACCCATGGTATGGGCGACCGTGTTAAGCGTCAATATCGCGGTCAATGGCCGCACAGCATCATCGTCCTTGAGATAAGCCCACATTGAAGCGGTACGTTTTCCTTCTTTTTCCAACACTGAAACATACGTTTGTGGTATCGAAAGTACGACTGCCTCAAGAATGGAACAAAGGAAGGATACGCCGAGCGCGAGAGTACAATAGAATATGAGCAAAGTGTAGTCGGCCATGGTGTTTCTAGGTCTCCTCCCCGAAGGGGGGTAGTATGACCGACGAGAGTAGGGTTATTCAAAATGACGGCCAACCTTAAGACCGTCAAGCATGGTTAGAATACAAGGGTGAACCTCAAGAAGCCTCAGCCTTTGGAGTGGCTTAGGGAGCGATATGTCAGACGAATATGTACTGATTTGTGTCGCATGGCCATACGCCAATGGACCGTTGCATTTGGGTCACGTCGCCGGATGTTACTTGCCACCGGACATTCAATTCCGATATGAACGCGCCAAGGGCAATCGTGTCCTCATGGTATCAGGATCCGATGAGCACGGTACGCCAATTACAGTTTCTGCTGAGCAAAAGGGGATTTCTCCTCAAAAAGTAGTAGATGAATATCATTCTATCAATCAGCAAGCACTTCTTGACCTGGGCTGTGCTTGGGGTCAGAAAGTGGATTCACGGGGAATTGAATATGGCGGTGCTCTCTTTAATCGGACGACCGACACAATGCATAAATCAATGGTTCAAGAAAACTTCAGGGCCCTTGAGAAGGCAGGTTTGTTTGAACGCAAAACAATGGAGCAGTATTACGAGTTAAATGAGGACGGCAGTGGTCGGTTCCTACCCGACCGTTATGTCGAGGGTACATGTCCATCTTGCGGAGAAGACGGAGCTCGTGGCGATCAATGTGATTCATGCGGCGCTACATATGAATCTGTAGAACTCAAGAATCCCGTTTCAAAAATGAACCCGGGGGCCAAAGTTGAAATCAGAGAAACCGACCATCTTTTCTATCGTTTGGATCTTTTTCAGGAAGCTCTATCTCTGCACGCTAACGAACGTCAGTCCGTATGGAAATCAAACGTTAAGGCGATGACGAAACAATGGTTGGATATGGGCCTGCGCCCCCGAGCGGTAACACGTGACCTATCCTGGGGCATTCCCGTTCCACTAGATGGCGAAGAATGGGATGGAAAGTGTGTATATGTTTGGTTTGAAGCCGTACAGGGATATTCAACTTGTGCTCGGATTTGGAGCCAAAGTATCGCCAATGAACACCATCACCCTGATGGCCCAGATGCATGGAAACGATGGTGGAACGTCTCGAATGACGGCACAACACCTCGCCATTTGTACTTCTTAGGGAAGGATAACATTCCATTCCATACCGTCATTTGGCCTGCGATCATCCTTGGTCTCAATCATGCAGCCAAAGGCCTTACCGCCTCCGATCCTGTTCAAATGCCAACTTCTGGTGATTTGGCACTGGAAAGCAATGTGCCAGCGATGGAATATTTGATGCTCGCTGGTGGCCAATTTTCCAAATCAAGGAAACATGCAGTTTGGCTCCCTTCATTCCTGGAGCGATATGATCCTGACACTCTACGGTATTACCTGAGCATCAATATGCCGGAAAATCACGATACTGATTTCAATTGGCCTGATTTTGTTGAACGTGTTAACTCGGAATTAATAGCAGCTTACGGTAATTTTGTTCACCGTGTATTGACGCTTGGCGGCCGGCTACCTTCACAAGAAAATTCATCGCCTTTTATCGAACACGCCAATCATGAATGCGTAAGAATCCATGAACGTGAACTTGAGCAAGCACTAACTTTAATCTCGGAATCGTTGAACCGCCATCGATACAAAGAAGCCCTCCGCCATATCATGAACGTCGCTCAATATGGAAATCAAATTCTTCAAGCGGCTGCACCATGGAAACATCTTAAGGTTCGGCAAGAGGGACACGAAGAAAGTCTTGCAACCCTTGCTTTCTGTTGGAAAATAGCCCGTTTCTTGGCTATCACCACACAACCCTTCCTTCCAACATCCGCCCAAAGGCTATGGTCGAATCTAGGTCAAGAAGGTGAAGTCACGGATATTTTATGGCTTGAAGCGATCAACTGGGATGCCCCTATGACTTGGTTAGAAGACACACCAGCTCCATTGTTCAAACAACTTGACTTAGAAGAAATTCTTGCCGTAGAGGAAGGGCTCGTTGAAGGAAAACATGACCATGATTCTGTCCATGGTGTTAAAGGCGGAAAGAAGAAAAAAGGTGGTAAGAAAATGAAGCAACCCGAGGAAGGAATAGCATATCTTGATTTTGAATCTTTTATGAAAGTGGATTTGAAAACAGGTACAATAGAATCGGTCGAAGATCATCCAAATGCCGATAGGTTGTACGTTGTGAAAGTCAACGATGGAACCGATACAGGACGAACCATTTGCGCAGGGCTCAAGGCTTACTATACACCTGAAGAGATGGTAGGGAAATCCATAGTATTCGTCTCCAATCTAGCACCTAGATCCCTTAGAGGTGTCTCCTCGGAAGGCATGATGCTTGCTGCCGATGATGGGGATGGTAATGTACGACTCATCACATTAGATGCGCCGATCAAGGACGGATCTCAGGTACGCTAATCAATTTGCCATTCGTTCCCTGACTGTTTCCATAATCTTACGCGAACGTGTCTTTGCTTGATGTTTCATCTCGGGCAATTGTTCTCTCAAAACCTCACCCATCTCATCGGGTAAAGATTGTAAATTAATTTCAACATTAAACAATGCTCCTTTGGCTGCAGCACTTGCCAACAATCCAGCAACTCCAACATCTGTAACTGCGTTTGCGTTGCCATGCAATGCTAACCCATGGAGGTGTTCAAGCAAATCCAATGCGACCTCTGCAGTTTCAAACGGAACCTTGGCAGCTTGCAGCGTACCAGAACGAATGGCATCCTTTCTATGATTCTTTTCAGAATCGGTTTCCTTTGGTAGCTTGAACGCATTCATCACATCATCAAAGGCATCACTGTCTTCCTCTGCTAATATTCCAGCACGTGTCATCATTGGAATCGTTATTGTCTGAATGTTCTCAGCCGCAGCCCATCCCTTCTCCCATTTCTCTTTCCCGAGAGTCAGGTCAGCGACCATACAAGCAAGAGCAGAGGCTTGACCCAGTGCAATTGCGGCAGCAGTCCCTCCGCCAGGAGTTGGTGATGAGGACGCCAAAGCGGCCTGAAATTCTCGTAACGACATATCCATCCAATTCATTGATTCATCTCCTTTTTGACAGCCCACTCAATTATACCTTGTGTGGGTTCAAATTTATGTTGGTGTCTAAGACCCAATCCGGTAATGGCTGCTTCAACAAGGGCGTGTTCATCGGTTGCATCAGGTGCGAAGTAAGCACCCGCGTCGAGCATTGCTTTTAGTGGAACTAGGCCAACAATTTCACTTCCCAGCAAGTCAATATTATGGTCGCCAGCGATTGATTCACAAGTTTTGAAGGCTAAGTGCAATGGACATAGGTCCACATCCCTAAGATTCATTGAAACCTGAGAGATTTGGAGTTCTTCTAATGTCACACCCATACCTTGAACCATAGGTAACATGCCGGAAGCGCGAATTCTCCCACCATTTTTAGATTTCAACAACCTGCCGCTCGTCCTGACCAACGAGCCGATTTTCTTAGAAACAACAGCATTTGTTTCATTGACATTGACATTGTATGCTACAAGAATGTTTCTTGCACCAACGGTAATACCGCCGGAACGTGCTACAGTTTCACTCCACTCCATTGAGCCTGAATCGGGTAGCCTGGTCGTCTCTCCATGGTTCGTATCACCGTTGGACAGTCTCGATTTTAATCCCTCATATTCCTCTTTACGCAGCGTTGAGAGGAGTTCTCGGTCTGCATGGGTTGCAGCGGCACCATAGAGGAACA
>CAXAHZ010000154.1:0-4184 GCA_963968875.1 uncultured euryarchaeote | reverse complement strand
ATGCAACTTTGTAACAGTAGGAGCGAAGTTCGTCCCATGTTTTGTTTTGCACGGGGTAGAGGTCGTCTTCCATACCTTCCAAGACCGTCTCAAAGTCGTGAACTTTTATTGAGAATTTTCCGAAGACGTCTTGGAGTGCAATAAAAATTGGATGGTCGGTGGAGGTTATTTCCCTGTCGTGAGCTTTCTTAATTTTGATTCGAATATCAACGAGGGCCATCAAGCGGCGACGGTGCTCATCGTTTGGAAGAGCTGGTTCTCTTCCTGCATGGATTTCACTGATAATTTCCTGACGAGCGTCGGTTGCTTTTCGTAAGGAACGGGTTTCTAAAATAGAGGGCTCTTCGTCCCCGTCAACAATGTCGTCCACCCACCTGCAAAGGGCATAGACTGCATGTACGGCCCTCCGCTTATCGTACTGGAGAGCTGAAAAGGAGGAAAAGAACGTTGTCGAAGCATCTCTGCATACTGACTCGCAATAGCCATAAGCATTGTCAACTAGAAGTTGCTTCATGTTGATCCCTCAAGCAGACGTCGGTGTTCCAGTGACGGTTTCCTTGCGCTTTTGTTTGAGAGCGTTTCGTCCTTCCTTTGAACGTCTTCGGCTTTCAAACCACGAGTCAACTCCGTTCCAGTCGGGGATGATGCCTAGGCTATCAAGGACCAATTTACTGCTGATTCGAGCAGATTCGTAGATGACGGGGAGTCCGCTGCCGGGGTGAGTTCCTCCACCGACAAGGAAGAGATTTTTGATTTCATCAAATTGATTTTTTGGACGGCGCCAAAGCATTTGGTCCAGACCGTGGGCGAGATTGAATACTGCTCCTCTGTAACAGTGGTCGCCCCAATCATCGGGGGTGATCACGAGCTCGGTTTGGATGTGATCGCGGATGTTTTCAAAACCAAGTTTTGCTTCAATTTGGTCGATGATTCGGTCACGATATGCGCTTTTTTCATCATCCCAGTTAATGTTGTCATGAATGTGTGAAACAGGAACCAGTGCGTAGATGGTCGAACATCCTTCTGGAGCGAGCTGTGGATCGGTAACACAGGCATTTTGAACATAGACCGATGGATCATCCCATGTGAGTTGGTGAAGGTTTTCAATATCATCAAGGTTGGATTCATAGTTTGCAGAAGCATAAATTTGGTGATGGGGTATGTCATCAAAGGTCTTGTTGACTCCAAGGTAAAGCATAAACGTTGAGCAGGAGTATTTTTTATTGTCCAATTTCTTGTTGGTCCACTTTTTCCGGACGTTATCTGGGAACAGTTGGGTCATTCCGTTAGCAAAATCTGCATTCATGATGACTTTATCAGCCAAGAAATCTCCTTCATTCGTTGTAACTCCTTTGATGGTTTTTCCGTCCATGATGACTTGCTGAACCTCTTCTTCCATGCGGAAGGTGACGCCTAGGTCTCTGGCAATTTCTGCCATTCGTTCACTGACGCTACCAAGGCCTCCCATTGGATGGAAGATACCGTATTCATATTCTAGATATGCGAGCATTGTGAACAAACTTGGACAGTTGAACGGTGACATTCCGAGATATTTGGTTTGGAACGACATGGCGAGCATGAGGCGGTCATCATCAAAGAGTTTCATCAAGTCCTTTGCAACGCTGCGTTGTGGCCGGAGTACGCTGGCTACACGAAGTGCACGCTTGGATAGAAGGTCAGTTGGTCCGTACCAAGGTTCTTGAAGGCAGGCTTTTGATTTGGTGAGTTTGTTGTTGTTGTCTTCAACGTAGCGTTTGAATGCGGTCGCATTGCTATCCCCTGATAGAGTTCGGATTCGCTCAGTCATCTCATCCAAGTCACTGGTACAGTCCAGTTGCCCCCCTTGGCCGAAAATCAAACGGTAGTTCATGTCAAGCTTGTGCAGTTTGAGTTCTTCATGAGCGTCCATTCCTATGGCTTTGAAAATGTCTTCAATGACCTCAGGATAGTGGAAAAATGTTGGACCAAGGTCAAATTTGTATCCGTCTCGTTCGAATACTTTATTTCTCCCACCTACTGCTTTTGATCGTTCAAAAACAGTAACATCAACTCCGGATTTTGCGAGTAGAAGGGATGATGCAAGACCCCCTGGTCCGGCGCCGATAATGGCCACCTTTGGTCGTACGCTGGTCGTCATGTTGGCAAGCACTTCGGTTGGACATATAAAGGGAGGTTTTTACCCGCCAATTTTTGCCTCCAAAAAATATCACTTGGAGTGCAGCAACTGGCCTACCCGATGATACTGTTGGGGTCAATAAGAACAGAGAATTCGTCCAAATAAGGCCCCATTGAACTGATCAAATCAACTTCAGGATATCCCTTGAGGACCATGCCATCCATGTACATCAACGAGCGGATGATTGGGAAGGCTTCTTCGCCAAATGAACATCCCGCCAAAACAGAAGCCTTTACGGTCTTCATCATTTGTTCAGTGAGAGAAACTTCGCTGACTGAGGTTCCTACGAATCCATCGTACAACGAGTTCATTGAGTCGTAATATGTTTGAAGTGTTTTCCCTGTAGGTTGAACATCAGCCATGGTTAGCATGGCATCGTAGGCGTTTCGTAGCTGTCCCTTTGCCAGGAAGTAAAAGAAACCAAACAATGCATTTCGCACATGGTCCGGAGCGTTGCATATTGCACCTGTGTCAATGAAGATGAAATTTCCTTCGTTGTCCATCATGGCATTACCCGGGTGAAGGTCTCCGTGGAACGTTCCGATTCCAAACATAAAAGCACCGTGTATTCGGAAGAGTTCAAGCATGTCGGGCCAACTCATTGTGCCCTTCTCAAGGTGTTGCTCAAGGGTTGGGTGGGTGATCTCCTCCATAACCAATACGTGGTTGTTGGAAAGTTCTTCCCACATTTTAGGAAATTTTAGTTTGGGCATTGGGAAATGGATTTTAATTTCCTTGGCTTTTTCAATAAGTTCGTTGCGCCCTAATATCTCGTTTGTAAGGTTTAACTCACGCAGGGTATAATCCTCTATGTGGGCCAAAAGACCAATTGGATTGCCCACTTTTCTGAGTTTTCGCCGGAAAAATAGTCCAATGGTGATCCATCGTTTCATTCGGCGCACGTCTCGTTTGAACGAGTCCTCAAAGTCAGCTTTGATGATCTTTACAACCACTTTGGTCCCGTCTTTGAGTACACCTCGGTGAATTTGCCCGATGCTTGCTGCTGCAAACGGTTCTTTTTCCAGAGACTCAAAGTTGTCAAGGAACCCTTCCGGTGCAAAGCGTTTGAGCAACTTTTGGGAATCTTCTGTTGGGATCGTAGCGCCCCTGCT
This sequence comes from uncultured euryarchaeote, assembly GCA_963968875.1. Lineage (GTDB taxonomy): Archaea > Thermoplasmatota > Poseidoniia > Poseidoniales > Poseidoniaceae > Poseidonia. The sequence goes on along the minus strand of CAXAHZ010000154.1, from coordinate 896 downwards.
GTACAACTGCTGCAATTCAATGCAACGCTCTGGTTCAATCAAGTCTGGGCGAAGAGCAAAAATTTGTCCCAGTTTCACCGCCAGCAGTCCCATGGATTGAATCTTGTCTACATCCACAGGTTTCTTTCCTTTCAACTGACGGAAAAAACGTAGGAACGTCAACAATTTCATCGTCGTTCCATCCTTGTTCAATCGACCAGTTCAATGGCCTTGAGTTCATGACGGTGAATCAAGTAATGCCACAGGTTGTCAGGAGTTCCCTCACCCGCAGTTCGTTGAATAACAACATTAGCATCTTTTGTGAAGCGAGTTGAAAGCGCACCCTCGATAATTCCGTCGTCCATTTCCCACATAGGTAGGGCATCTGGGTCGGCTACAGGTGGGTGGTTGAGTCCAACAATCACATGGAATTGAGGATCTACATCGTATTGCAACATGCCGAGGCCGGCGTGCTCCCACCAATCCATCATCTCATCCAAAAATTCAATATCATTTTCTATAGAACGGAGTGAGAAGGCTATCTCTCTACCTACGCGATTTCCAATCTGTCGCAGCATACGACCCAAGTCGATTCCTAAGACTTTCAAATTCGAAAGTTTTCCTTCAGTCAGTCTCTTCCTTGCTTCATTAACTTCTTTTCCAGCAGCAAAGAATGCATCCGGGTCAAACGGTGTGTCTTCTTCCGGCAATTCGCCGTCAAACCCAAGTGCAACTGACACGTTCTTCAGGAATGATCCTTCGCCAATGGTTAGTCGAAGTGGGTCATTGATTTGGTTTTCTGTGAAACGAGCACGAGCAGTTTCCAAAGGCACAGCCGCTTCCCAAATTGCATCAATGAGGTGAAGATGTGCTTGAGAAAAGGGTGATGATTCAATGATGAGAGCTGCATCTTCCTT
>CAXAHZ010000153.1:0-4198 GCA_963968875.1 uncultured euryarchaeote | reverse complement strand
CAATTAGAGCCGAATCATGATGGTTCATAGACTCCCATCGTACACACCAACACATGGGAGAACTCATTACTGGACAAGCTGCGACCTACGTTGAAGAAATGCACATCAGTACCAAAAAACGTTACGAAATCGTTTGCATCACCCGAGATGTTGAGCGAATCGTTGCTGAAAGCGGCATAAAAGACGGTCTTGTACTCGTCAACCCGATGCACATAACGGCCTCCTGTTACGTGAACGACCTGGAATACGGCCTTCATCATGACATCATGAAATGGTTGGAAAAGGTCGCTCCATTCCATGGTATTGAAGGTCGTTCTGGTGAAGAATACCACCATCACAAAACGGGTGAAGACAACGGCGACGCCCATCTCAAGCGCCAATTGCTCGGCCAACAGGTGACGATGCCTGTACGTGATGGACGCTTGCATCTGGGCACTTGGGAGCAAATTCACTATGCGGAATTTGACGGACAGCGAAACAAGCGAATCTTGGTTAAAGTCGTCGGTGTAATGTGATATTTATCCAAAACGAGTCCGGTTATGTTGACCGTAAAGCACCATCAAAATAAATCCAAATTGGGTGCGCTGGGGACGTCGGAAAAGGGTTGAACGGGCTGATGGGCCAACGGTTGTTGTTCAGGAGGCCTACGGCGTTGGATGGTTAAAATTGCAAGCAAAACAACGATGATTCCACCGAGCCCGATGGCTACTGAATACTCTTGAACAAATGAGGAGGAGGTTTCTTCTTCGGGTTGCCAGACATTGTAGTAAACCGTCCACGACACATTGGCGCTCCCGTAGTCATCGGAAACAACAGCGGTGTACTTGTATGGCCCGGTTTGTCCGTTGAAGCCACATAATTCCTGTTCAAAGGTTGAATTTTGAGTTGCACAATCGATAACGGATTGATTGAGCAAAAATCCACTCCCTACAGAGGTTCCGTTACGGTACCATTCTACATTCAGTCCCAATCCATTTTGGAATTCATAAGCCGTCACTACGTCAAGTCCAACAAGCAAATCCAACGCTTCATCGGTTGCGTTGAGGAACAGAGTACGGTTGTTGGGAGTTTGAGTTAAGTGAGCTAAACGGTCAACACTGTTGTCGATTATATCGTCGCAGTTGTCATCCCGTCCATTCCAAATTTCAGGTTGATTTGGAGATACCGTTGGTTCATCATCATCGCAATCCAAAAACCAACGGAAGCCATCACTATCGTTGTCTAAATCGGGTACTAGCGGGTCAGTTTGAGTGTCAAATACTTCTTCACCGTCCAATAATCCATCACCATCCGTGTCGGGATTGTAAGGGTCTGTACTTCGGTTTGTGAATTCGTCGTAATCGGAAAGAGAGTCGTTATCTACGTCGGATTCAAAGAAGCCTTCATCGATGGATTGGTCACAATTGTTGTCCACACCATCAAGAGATTCTGCAGCATCAGGATTGATGAAGGCGTTGCTGTCATTGCAATCTTCAAACCAGTAGAATGTATCTCCATCGGAATCGTTGTCAACGACCAGAGGGTTTGTGAAATACACAAACAATTCCTCATCATCCCGTAACAAATCTCCGTCCGTATCTGACAGAGTGTGATTGGTGCCGTAGACATGGTATTCATCGTAATCTGAGATCGTGTCTAAGTCTGTGTCAGTACCGTTGAAATTCTCGTCCCATTGACCGTCACAATCGTCGTCGATCCCGTTGAGACGTTCAAGGGCTCCCGGGTATATTTCTCCATCAGTATCGTTGCAATCGTTGAACCAGTAAAACATGTCACCGTCGGCATTCGGATCGTACGTTAACGGGTCTGAGAAATACTGCAATACCTCATCGCCATCGGAGAGCAAATCACCGTCTGTATCTCGGATAAGTGGATTGGTCTGATTCACAAGAACTTCGGTACCATCATCCAAACCGTCACCATCCGTATCCACGTCCAAGGGATTGGTGAAATTTACGAGAACTTCAGTCCCATCGTTCAAACCGTCACCGTCAGTGTCAGCAACCAAAGGATTGGTTCGGTTAACAAGAACCTCAATTCCATCGCTTAATCCATCCGAATCGGAGTCCGGGTTGTTTGGATTGGTGGATGAATTCAAAACTTCATACCCGTCCATGAGTTGATCATCATCACTGTCCGCATCAAACGGATCGGTGAAGTACACGTTGGTTTCGTTGGCGTCGGTTAACAGGTCACCATCGCTATCGATATCACGCTCTGTGCCGTAAAGAACCAGACCCCATTCGTTGAGCGTCCCTACGTCATTGTTGCCCTTGTCCTCAATGGAAAGCGTCCATTGGCCGCGGCTGTCCTCGCCCCAATGCTGAACGGTAGAAAAACGCCAATCAGCGTAGTTGTTGTTTGCATCTTCGTGTTTCTCGGAAAGAACGCTCTGCATACCTGACGGCGCTGTCAGAATCATCTCCAGGTCCCCACGGAACGTATGGTCAATATCAACAAAAATATCCACGTTCTCAAGATGAAGCGCTTCTGTGACATTAAAAGAGACATTCACTGGAGCACCTGAGTTGTCTGGAATGTCCAAATCCATAGTTTGCATTCCTGAAGAAACATTGAGTTCCTCACTCACTGAGGTCCAATTTTCAGACAATAAAACAGCGGCGGTAGCATCAACGACACCGAAGCCGTATTTGTGGCTGACAAGATGTCCATCCCCATTGGTGGTCCACGATGAATCAGAGCCATCGTTTTTCCGCGAGGTCTCAACCAGAATGTGCTGCACATCCCTCCACGTTAGGTTTGAATTCGCTTCGAGCATCAAAGCAATCACGCCGGAAACCAAAGGTGTTGCAGATGATGTACCACCGAAAGTATTGGTGTAATCGCTGGAAGAGTATCCTCCCGAACCTTCAATGTCGGTGGTGGTAATTGCTTCGCCGTCTCCGTTTGAAGGGGCTGCCACCAAAATATTAGCTCCCGGTTCAGCGTAATAGGATTGTTCGCCTTTGTAGGTAACTGCCGTCACTGCAATGGTGTAGCGAAGATTGGCATACCCGTCCTTATTTGCATTATCATCGTCGTCCAATCCGTTTCCAGCTGCCCAAGTGATGATGCTTCCAAGGCCACCCCGACCTACCTGTGCACCGCCTTCAAGAGCTGCCATCATCAACGGTCCGGGCCCTGATAAGGTCATTCCGTCATCACTTGGACCCCAAGAATTGGAATAAATGTCAATTTCTTGGCGTTTGTGCGAAAGCGTATTTCCTTCCCTTACATCTGTCGTGCTGCAGGAAATCAGTTGCAACCCTGCAAGTCCGGCCATTGGAGCAGCTCCTGAGACTCCGAGGCTGTTGTTACCAACCGCTGCCGCTACGCCACCTGCTGCCGTGCCATGGGCCTTGTTTGAAGCAGGTGTTGGGTCACCGTCGTTGCTGCAGTAATCGTAATCCAACGTGGACTCGTAATGATCGTCGAGGTCCGGATGCGTCCAATCAAAACCATCGTCCACGATTCCAATCACAACGCCGTTTCCACGATAGGAATCCCAAGCACTGGTGATGTTGACATCTTCGCCGACCGTACCTCCGGATTGGCCCGTATTCACCAAATGCCACTGGTCTGAAAATTTCGGGTCGTTGGGCACCCATCGTGGTTCTTGTTGTTTCTCAACCAGCGGATAAAACGATTCAATCAAGCCTTCATCAATCATGGATTGCAAGTGTCCCAAACCAGAGCCTACCTCCGTTGTCACCAACCAAGCACCGTTGAGATGCGGTAGGTCTTCGCCGACTGGAACCACCCCGATGGCGACCCAAGAAGTTGTTTGTTCAAGGACCGATGAATTGTATTGTGAGATATCACTTACTCGGTCCAATGAAGACTGGACTCCCAATGAATACGTTGGAACAATAAGCAGTGTTTCATTGAAGAGTTCTTGTTCAAACCCTTGATGATTTGGATTTTCGGGTGAAGTGCCTGCGGTGAGAGGCGACGAGGAAATAAGGAGCAGCAAGGACAAAACGAATGCCTGCGACTTCATACTTGGCCTACAACCCCGTACCTCATAGGACTAACGGTCTTGTGCGACGTATACTTTTCAGCAGCAAGGAAAAAAACATGACCGTTGCAATACTCCTCGAGACCAATTAACATTAAATTAATGACTCTTTGTGGAGTAATTATTGTATTTACCCGTTTGTATGTCACATTGAATGGAGCATGCTGCACATGTCATTCC
>CAXAHZ010000152.1:0-4209 GCA_963968875.1 uncultured euryarchaeote | reverse complement strand
GGAAAGCGTCTCGTTGAGGTACTTACCGAGATGGGCAAATCCGTCCGTTTGGTGGTCACGGACTCCGGCCGTTTGACGTTGAAACACGAATGCGATACCACTCCCGAAGAACTCGCCGAAGCAACCGGGTCCTTGCTGGAAGATGCCAAAAACGTCGGCGCTAAATCCGCTTCAGGATCCGCCAAGATTGACGCCGTTGTTATTTGCCCCTGCTCCGGTACTACCATCGGGAAACTGGCAGCAGGAATCTCTGACAATCTTGTCACAAGGTCTGCGATTGTAGCCATGAAAGAACGCCGGAAACTCATCATTGTACCTCGTGAAGCACCCTATGCGACCGTTCACCTGGAAAACATGGCAAAACTATCTGCATGGGACACCGTCATCATTCCTGCATCTCCAGGATTTTACAACCACCCAAAAAGCATTGACGACCTTGTTGACTTTATTTTGGCCCGTATTCTCGACCAAATAGGGATTGAGCACCAACTTGGGAAGCGTTGGACTGGCGACGAAATTTGAATTTGTCCCTTACCGCCGCATTCTTCAACAAGGAATGCGAGGGAGTGGTGAGGCAGAACCATGAGTGTCCTAAGTTTTGAAGGATTGACCGTTAACGAACTCAAGGAGATGCTACGTGAGGCAGAACTGCCTGTAAGCGGTACCAAGGCACAACTGATTGAGCGTTTAGAAGGCAATCTCCCCGGTACTCAAACCATCAGTATGGACACTGAAAAATCTCTTCCAGTCGAAGCCATTTTGGATGGAGAAGAATCCTTGCCTTGGTACAGAGGTACGGAAATCCTTACTCCTCCAGCCCTCATCGCTATTGGAGTTGCAGTCTTGATGGTAACGGCCATCTTCGTAATTCAACCAACATGGCTCGGATTTGAACCGGATTATGAGTATGAGTTGATATCTTACGATGCTGCCCAGACCAGAAGTTTTGCAGAGGACCTCGTAAACTTCGGTCACCCTGATTGGGAAGGGCGAATGAGCGGAACGGTTGAAGAAGCCAATGTATCTGAATACATCATTTCCCAATTTGATGCCATGGGCATGGATACTACACTTCATTCCTATCAAGTTCCGATGCACCACGTAAATTCAGAACCAAGTCTCCGAATATGTGTGCAAGGCTTGTTTGGAAACAGCCCTTGTGAAGGCGGGGCGGCTATTGGTTCACAAATTACCTCATTCCAGCATCGCAGTGACTATGTTATTCAAGGGTTCTCAGGTCAATCTGAATACACGTTTCAACAGGATGTGCAATTGACCTATCTGGGCAACGGAAGTGACGAAAGCCTTTGGCAGTCCGCAAGTGGAACCATAGGATACGTCATCAACAGCGGAACAAAAACAGGGAACACCGAATTCTTTTCCAATGCAGCAGAGAACAACCTAGCTGGTTTGATTCGGGTCAACAAAGACTACAACTGCGGGAAAATTGAGGGCAACGACTGTGTTCCAATCTTCAAAGGCACCGGAATTGACGCCGTGACTGAAGCCAACGGTGGAAGCATCCCGACGGATATCCCGTTCATCGCCATGTCAAAAGATTCTGGTGAGATACTCGAGGCAGCTATTTTCAACGCTACAGGTCAACCGGGGGTACTTGAGATGATCATCGATGTTACCAACAATCAGGAGCGAACAATATACGTTCCTTGTGGAGAAATAAAAGGCAAGTCTTCTGAAGTGGTAATCGTTGGCGGTCATCACGATACGGTGTATCATGCACAAGGAGCGGTTGATGATTCTTCAGGAACTGCGAGTGTACTTGAAATCGGTCGCCAACTCAGCGAAGTTGTCAACGAAAGCGGCACACCTGAACGAACCCTGCGATTCTGCACTTGGGGAGGAGAAGAAGAGGGTCTTTACGGAAGTAGAGCCTATGTTTCAGCGTTCCAAAACAGTTTGAAGAACAACCTTCGTTTGTACATTAATCTTGATATGAATCATGTTGATGCAGACTTTTCAAGCCGAGGAAACAGTCTCACTTTGTTCGGTAATACTGGCGATGATATGGAACACATTGAGCGTATCACTGAAATTTACAAGTATTGGCGAAGCGATGTCGCAGACCGTTACGACATCCAAATAGCGACCAATTCGGGTGCTCTCGGCGATCCCGACGGAATGCCTTACAATTCAGACCACGGTCCGTTTGTCTATGATTTAGGAGACGATGTACGAGGGCGTGCAATCGTATGCTATGGAAGCGGAAGCTGGGAATACCACACTTACCTCGATAACATGGAACGCTTCAATGAAGAATCTCTCGGAGTCTCTATAACCATTTATGGCACCTACATGCGCTTCCTTGCGTACTCAGATTACTGAGCGAGGGATTGAAAACAAGGCGACCTTTCCCCGTAGCATGGTCGCACCCAGTGCTTGGGCATCTCACATTTTGGTCAAATCCAAAAGTGAAGCAGTTCAAATCAAAGACAAGGTTGGAAAACTCAAAGATTTCCAGAAGCTCGCTCGCAAGAAGAGCACTTGCCCCTCAAGCCAGAAGGGAGGTGACCTTGGTTGGTTCCGTCGGGGCCGTATGGTTGCTGAATTCGAGGAAGCCGTTTGGTCCACCCCTGTCAATACCGTTTCATTACCGGTGAAGACCCAGTTTGGTTATCACCTGATTTGGGTTCACGAGCGAGACGAGGAATGAGGCGATACCATGCAATGGCGGGTTGGATTGGAACGGTATGAAGTCCGTGCTGCTCATGGATTTTACGAATTTGAACATCAAGCTCCCCAGCCGTTTTGCTTTACAGTATGGGCCACGTTAGAAGACCGAGAGCGTGTTTCCGAGTTGGACCAAACCCTGAATTATGCTGACATTCAAATCGCCATTGACAAGGTCATTTACGAAACTGACGAGCCCATTCGGTTGATGGAAGAAATGGCCGAACAAATCATCTCCATCTTGAGAAAGCATGAAGCCGTACAAACGCTGTCTGTCCGAATTGAGAAACCCAAAGCTCCTCTGCCACATCCTGGAGGATTGCCAGTGATTGAGGTTTTGTGGCATCGTTCGTGAGCGATGCTTAAACGACACGCAGTTGACGGAGTTTCATGGTCATGACAGGGCGCGTCTATGTTCCAAGTGCGGTAGAAGAGGGTGGAGCTGTAGTTGCCATGGGTTGCTTTAGCACTCAAGATACTGCGATGAATGTTCTTCGCTCTTTTCTCAAAAAGTCCCATCAGGTCCCTCTCGAACGTGCAAGTGTTGTGATGTGGGAAGTTGATGTTGTTGGGGACGACGCCGTCAGCATCCTATCCGAATTCGAATGCAGGGTCTGCCCAGTATGTCACCGAACCACCTTTTGGTTGGATGCGCAGCGTTTCAAGGCAAATTGCTACGGGTCAGCCTGCGGCGCTTGGATTGAAGAAAGTGCCATAGAGCCCGATGTCATCAATTGTGGATGGCCACCAACTCAATTCAGTGAACAGGTTGAGACCATTGATGATGCAATGCGCACACTGCGACGTATTGCGGCTAAGGCGGAAGCCGCTGGGACTGAGCCCAGAACGACGCCGTTCCAAAACGAACTGCCTTGAATTGTTTATATCCCGTAACGGGTTTATACATTCATGGAAGAACGAGCAAAAACCATCCCTGCTACTGAAAAAGACCTCTATTTGGAACAAGACGCTCATCCCTTTGATGAATCACCATCTTCTCTTTCTGAACCCCACGCAGTCCTTGTTGACGGAATTAAAGGGACCGCTGCTGTTGGCAGCCTGGGTGGCTACAGCACCCGTCTCCGAATCCTGTTGGAGGGAGAACATCCCGACTTTGGAAAGGAATTCCAAACCAAGTATTTCATGTTCAAAGAACCAGGGCTCTGCCTCTGGGGCCACGATGGAAAAACCTTCACGATTGAGAAAGTCGTCACTGCGTGAGCATCATTCCTTGTCTTCACGGCCAGCCCTGTAGGCAGCAATAACGGCTCGGGCTATGGCATCGGGGTCATTGTTGACTTGGTTGTCAATTTTCATGCCTCCCATGATTGAATCTCCAACCATAACCGAATCGGTTATCGAGAGCTTTTTACCTTCCCGCTCCTCCTGTTCCACAAGGTCAATTTGTTCGGCCAACGTGGTTTTACTGGCCTCAATTTCTCCAATCAATACGTCCTTCTCTTGGACTTCTTCTTCCAAGGTGATGACCTTCGTTTTTGTTTCCTCAAGTTCTTCTCTCAA
>CAXAHZ010000151.1:0-4231 GCA_963968875.1 uncultured euryarchaeote | reverse complement strand
AGCCGTTCATGAATGTCCGATATTGATTTCTTTAGTCCAACCGTCAGGGTTTTGCCCTCTTCGGTGTGAAATATTGCTTCAAGGGCTGTTGACCATGCTTTGTCAGGATTTGCCCTCCTCCAGGATGCAAGAGGAGCCCTAAGAGGCCACATTGCAAGAGTCAAACGAGCAAATCCTAAGCGTTCATCTCTAAGTTTGAACACTTGCGCATCTGAAAAAGGAACGTGGGATTGTTGTTTGAAGATCCAATGTTCGGTCAACAACCATTTGACAAGCCGCTGTGTGTGACGCTGCGTTACCATGCGAATGGGCCCCAGCGATGCGTGTAATCGGGGCACTTCACTCGATCCCACCATCAGGGAAAGCGTTCCAAGAATGGACCAACAAGAATGGGCAAATGGAGTGGCCGGGACATCGTGTTCTTGTGCGGTTTGGGTTGGCCAATTGTCTTCCGCCTCTTGCATCCATTCGGCGGGAGATTTACCGGACAGCCAACCGACGTGAATGGCTGTACGCTCTTGTGGAGCGCCTGGAAGCCGAGTTTGCTTTTTGACATCATGAACGAGTTGATTGAGAAGGGTTCGATCAACTTTGTCCCCATCAACATTTAACGGGGAAGGTTTTCGGTTGAAAAACCGCCGCAATTCGCTCCTTAGTGACTTCCTGAGTTCATCCAACCCTCCCTCGTTTAGTATGGGTCCGACAACATGGCATTGATTGAACGGGGGAGGTACGGTTACTTCACCTGCTAATAGGTCATGGAACCCTTTACGAATTGTGGTTTGGATTTCCTTCGTTTCAAAATATTCTTGCTTTTCACTGGTCATGCGCAATGTGCCGGTTTTGATTCGTTTCATTGCCTTCTTTGGGTCGCAATCTATCCAAAGGACCAAGTCTGGAATCATGGCTGCAGCGTTCATTTTTGCTACTTGGTCCAATCCCAATTCCCCAACAACACCTTGGTAAATCAGCGAAGAGTGAATGTTACGGTCAGAAATGACAACACATCCACTTGCAAGTAAAGGTCGTATGAACGTATGCGAATGATCCAATCGGTCTGCGGCAAAGAGTCCTGCCTCTTCAAGCGGCGTTTTATCACCTAATTTGACCGAGGATAGGGCCAGCTTTCCAAGTTCACTGTGACGACGTGGCTCGTGTGTTGATACAACATCCGGAAACGGAAATTCGCTCAGGAGTTCCGCGAGAATTCTTGCCGCTTCACCTTTGCCGGAACCATCCCCGCCTTCAACTGAAATCAAATACATGTTTCAGTCCTCTCGCTGGTCTTCAAAATCAAATTTTGCAAACATGTTGAGAATCATTCCAGCGAGGATTAGGGTTGGTCCAATAATAATAAATCCTCTACCAAATAATGCGAATCCAGCAAAATATTGACTTCTCCGATAATGCAGGCCCCGCCTCATCTCAACTGCGGACTGGACTCCTACAAAAGATGCGAGAACGGTTACAATTCCTATGCCGCTTGCAAGGGCTACTGCGAAGTCAAGGCTCGGGCCTCCGATTGACTCAGAATTGTCTTCATAGCGAGTGTCGTTGCCCGTTTTCATGGTGACAGGCATAAGACCTGCGTCATCAGGAGTAAATGTACGCTCGACGGTTTGAAAACCGTCTTTTGCAAATTTTATGACGTGGGTTTTTTTGGCCACATTGTCAAACGAATAATATCCGTATTCATTGGTTACGGTTGACTGGAGAAGAGCCTGTGAGTCGGCCTCAAGAAGTTCAACTGTTACGTTTTCGACCCCTGTCCCCTCGACGTCAAGAAGTATTTCCCCGGATATGTCGGCAGTCTGCTTGTCGGATGACCATGCTGAAACAAACGCCTCGGATGGATTACCTTGTAGGATCAAAGCACCACTTATGATTCCAAGTATACTTCCGATGAGTACAAGCGATGCAGCCAAATTTCGCCATCGGTCAGCGTCTCTGTCGAGCATCTCGTACCAATCATCCTGAGGTTGTTCCTCAATTGTAACAACTTCTTCATATTCCTCTTGGCTGATGACGAGTGGCTCTTCTACCTCGACAAGGGCTCCGGCATTTTTCTTCGCTTGCACCCGTTCTCGTAGGGCTTTCATTCGGCTTTCACGGTCTTCGTCCAACTCTTAGCCCCCTATGTTACTGCGATGCCGTGCGCGGATAATACCCCTTCCCCTCAAAAACCGCGGCCAATCGGTTCATCATTTAAGTTTGAGTTCTGCGTAAACGATGAGGCCTACGATGGCAAAGAGCGACATGCCCGACACGATGACCAATCCCGAAAGGCCTTCAGATTCTTCAACGGCATCTTCTTTATTGTCCAGGTCATCAATCAAATTTACGTTATCATCCTGAGCTTCCATCGGTTCCTGGCCAACGTTTGCGAACGCATCGCTTCTTAACCCGAGTTCTACGATTTGTCCAACGGCTTCCAATGACTCAGCGCTCACTTTGTCGGGGGTATCTTCCATTGTGTGCCAGTAACTCCCAAAGGTCATGAATTTTGAATCACCATAGCGGGTGTCCATCAAATCAATGCTTGGAATGCCGAGCCTGTGAGGGTGGACATGGTCGTCCAACACGCCCACGACCTCGTCATATCGGATGATATCCAACTCTGCCATTCCATTGCATCCTATGGTGTCCTTTACCATCCCCAGAGCCGTGCCCAATTCCACAACAATGGACTTCAATGTCTGGTTCCCGGGTTCAACATTGTGAAGTTGCAGGTCAGCATCACCGATCATGTCAAGCAGTACGAATGCGCGTGTAGAGGCGATTTCGGCTTCGGATAGATTATCCGCCCAAGCTTCCGCCCCTAGAGTATAGTTGTCACCTTGGTCTTCGGCGTCGTTGAAGAAGAGGACAACATCGTAAGTGAGATTCATCTGAGGAACATGGTTTGCGAGTTCCAAGAGAACGGCAACGCCACTAGCCGCATCGTTTGCCCCGGGGACGGGTAGGGTACGGTTGGTCTCATTCAGGTCTTGGTCTGCATGACTTCTGGAATCATAATGCGCTGAAAAAACAACTTGCTCAGAGGTGTTGGATGTAGCATTCCAGCGTGCAAATACATTGGTTAGGTTCAATTCGTGGCTGATATGATTTGATGTTGTTACTTCCCAGCCAGCTTCTTCAAGATCGGCCATCACGGTTTCGCGGAAGGCTGCAGACCCTTCTGAACCGGGAGTGCGTGGTCCGAGGCCAACTTGCCAAGATATCGATGTATTGGCTTTGGAGCCGTTAAAAGCGAGTTCGTCAACGTATTCGCAAAGTTCTAGGGGGTCAGTATGGCTTTGCTCGGTGGTTGCAAAGGCCCCACTAAGCGTCATTAGAAGTGTTATCGTCATTACCAAGCAAACCAACTTTCGAGCACGCTTTGGTGAGGGTCTGAGATGATGCATGCTGATGCCTTCACCACTGACTCTTAAATACCTCCTTTCGTTTCGCTAAATTGGGAATCCGTCTAGCGATTCTTTATGGTGATTTTTTGTCGGAACAGCGCTCTACTCCTGCTCTTGTTTTTGTTGGTCTCATGTTGTTTATGAGTATGAGCCCTTTTGCAATGTCTGCCACTGCGGATTCAGGTGAAGATTCAGCACCCTCTTCTGTTGAAGAATCGCTTGGTGTGGTCATAGGTAATATCAGTGAATTCAATCCCAGTAGTGGAAGTGAGTATTTATTTATTCACGAGGATGAACCCGTTGTATCCGCTACACAATTCATGCGCCAAGCATGGGTTGAAGCCGGTCGGCCTGGCGTTGATGATATGGTCATTGACACGACCAGTGGCCGCACCTCAGGGCGCGCCTGCTCTCCTAATGTGGTCGGTGACTCACTCACCGTAAGTATATCGGGCGGCACACTTGATGCATACGTGGCAAAGACGACCAATAGCGTTGCATTTATTGTACAAAATGGCCGAACGCTTTCATCGACGGTACTCAACAATCTTGCCAGTACGTGGGATACTACGATTTACCCCACAATGACAACCTACTACGGCAAAGATTACCAAGACGGGCGCGGACTTGCTCCTCCAGATGTAGACAGCAACTGCCAAGTTCAGATCATCATTTACGATATTGATGGGGCTTACAACACAGGAGGATATTTCTCCCCGTCTCTTTCAAGTTCTACAGAATCTGTCTTTGTAGATTATGCGGACATAACGCTCGGTTGGGGTAAATCCATTCTCGCTCACGAACTTGAGCACCTTCTTCACAACGCT
>CAXAHZ010000150.1:0-4268 GCA_963968875.1 uncultured euryarchaeote | reverse complement strand
TTCAGATTGATGACCCAGCCCTCACCGTGACTTCATCATCTGCACCGATTCTAGAGTGGATGGGGGTTGGGGTTATATTGGGTGCCCTGTTCAGTTTTTGGCGGTTAAAAAGGCTGCCACATGAACGAGAAAATGGCCAAATTCCGCCACCTTTTGCGGAAACAGGTTTTGGCGGCATTGATTCCATTGCAGAAGATGAATAAATGCAACCTTGCTCTCCAAAAGAGTCGGAAGTTTTAGACAATCCCTTTACAAATTACAAGGTGAACCTTGAAGGTCGGTGGCATACTCGCAGGGTTGTCCGCAAGTCGGAAGGTGAACAAAATGAGCGACCGCCTATATGTTGGAATTGACCTAGGAACCTACCAATCAACCATCGCTTCAAGCGCTGGTAAGATGCACACAATCGAAACCGTTGTTGGACGACCAAAGGATCCTGTTGCCCGCAACTTCCTCGGACGAGATGTTTTGTTTGGAGAGGACGCTCTCAAGAACAAACTTGCTTGCAACCTTTACCGTCCTATGGCCGCTGGTGTCACTCAAGACGACGAAGCTAACCTCGCATCGGCAAAGGCATTCGTTTCTCACCTTCTTGAAACCGTTGATCCTGAAGAATTTGATGAAGTTCTCGGAGTTATTTGCTCCCCAAGTCACGTTTCATTCACTGACAAGTCAAACCTCGTAGCCACCCTACGAGGGCAAGTTAACGCCATCATGGTCGTTACAGAACCGTTTGCAACCGCTTACGGAATTGACGAAATTGCAGGTTCTATCGTCGTTGACATCGGAGCAGGCACAACAGATATCGCCCGAGTCTACGGAACATTCCCAACCGACGAAGACCAAGTCACCATCACCGAAGCCGGAGACTGGTTGGACCTACAACTCATGGAACTTATTCGCAAGAAGTACACTGGCGCCCAGGTTACCAAAGACATGGTTCGCAAGTGGAAGGAAGCTTCATCATACGTTGGTGGAGATGTTCGTGAAGTTACCGTTGAACTTTCAGTTGACGGAAAGCGCCAAGTTGTTGACATCGGAGATTTGATTCAAGATGCATGTGACCTCATCATTCCAAAGATTGGAAATGCAATCAAGCGAAATGTAGCTGGTGCAGACCCTGAATACCAGCCAATCCTCCGAAACAACATCATTCTATCAGGCGGAGGCTCGCTCATCGAAGGATGTGCAGACCGTATTGCTGCTGAAATCGCAGACATTGGTGACGTTCGAGTTTGGTGCGTAGAAGACCCCATCAACTCAGTGGCTGCTGGTGCATTGAAACTTGCCAGTGAAATGCCTGACGATATGTATACCTCAATCAACTGATTCGGCGTTCAAGAAAGGGTCGCAAATGTGCGCTCCATAACCCTGCCACGGCGGGAAGGTTCAAGTGTGGTTAAGCGGCGATGGGCAACCGTATGACGGTAAATGCTTCATCCCCTAGTGGAATTCGTCGTGTTGGGACCACGACCAATGATGAGCGTTCAGCTCTAGAGGGTATGCTCAAGGGGTATCCCATTGAACAACTCGTTGATGAGGTTCTCATCGCATGGGATGAGCTTGCAAAACGGAACGATGAGCTCGTTACTGTCAAGCAGCGATTAAGGGTCGTTGAGTTGGACCTAGCAGAACGCCACGACCAAGTGGCACCAGAGTTAGCAAAATTGGCTGAAGCTGAGCAAACCATGAAAGAATCGGATGCGAAAATAATCCATCTAGAACGAGTCCTCAATGATACCAAAGAAGAATTGGCTTCTCAACAATCCTCTATCTCACAACAGGAGCGAACGGCGATGGCCGATGAGACCGCTCAACTCCGAGACCTTACCACCCAGCAAGACGAAGTCATTGGGGAAATGGAAGGGCGCATATCACAAATGGTTGAAGCCCTTGAAAAGGCGGCAGACGCTGGACTTACCTCTGTAACAGCGGAAGAAGTTCGTCTTCTCAAAAACCAAGTGGATGAGAAGAAGCGCCAACTCGAAGTAGAGAAAGCCGCAGCAGAAGCATTGGAAGAAGAACGACAACGTCTACGTGACATCGCAGACAGGCTACGAGGTCTTCTGGATGCTCGTGACCGCCGCCTCGGTGAACTCGAAGAGCAACTTGAGCGAGTAATGCAAGGGCCACGGTCTGTTTCGGCTGAGCACGATTATCTCGTTGAGCAAATTGAAGAACTTAAACGGCGGCTTCTTGAGCGAAATCGCGAATATGAATCGTTGCGTCGTCGAGAGCGTCGTTTGCACAACGATGTCTTTGAGCGCGATGAGCGTTTGCAACAAATGACACTTACAATGACCGACATTGAGGCTGCTCTCCAAGACAGAACTGCGGAATTACGTGAACTTGAAGACCAACGCAGTTCAATGGAGCATGAATTGCACTCCGCCCGCCGGAGTGAACGAACGAGAGAGGTGGTCGGACGCGTCTTTGCAGACTCACTTTCCCTTGTCCGAAGTCATGAAAGTCGGGAGTTGAAGCGAGAGCTCTATGCAAACTCCGATGATGTTGAGCGAACCATCAAAGCACCTACTGCTGATGATATGGCTCGACTCGCCGATGGTAAAGAATTGGATCTTGATAAAGAAGAAACCGTCCTGGAAAAAGGAATGGAAGTCGAAGGAGTACGGCCGCCCTCACCCGGTGGAACTGGAGACCCGGTCATTTTTGACGATGAAAAAGAGTGACGTTGCTACTGTCCTGTGCAAGCGCGTGTCAATCCTTCCAATCGTTGGCGCAGCTCATCCAAAGAACTTGCATCCTCGGTTATTGTACCGGTGACGACCCAGTCTGCTCCTGCATCCACTGCCGATTTTACATCCTCGGGAGTGCGTAGACCTCCACCTACAACGAGCGTAAGGCCTTGGACTTCTCTCGCTTTTCTGATGAGATCGGGATGAACGGGGTGCGATGCTCCGCTGCCTGCTTCAAGGTAAAGAAGTGAGAATCCATACATGTTAGCGCACAGCGCGTAAGCATGGATAAGATCAACGTCTGTGGACTGAATTAATTCTGCAGCTCCCACTTCGCCCACTCGGCCGCCTGGAGCGCACACAACATAACCAGTGGGGAGTGCTTCAACGCCAAATTGATCGAGGTATGGGGCGCCACGAATCTGTTCACCAACCAAGAACTCCCGCTTGGTGGAATTCATCAACATCATGAACGTGATAGCGTCGGCGGCGGGAGATAAGGCATGAGCGCCCCCGGGAAACAGGACGACCGGAATGTCCCAGCGCAACTCGTCTCCATCCGGGTCCTGACTTGCTGCAAACATTCGGAGTTCAAACGCTTCTTGAACGGCCTGACACGTTTCGTGAACGACGGTGTCGGGCGTATCTGTAGACCCGCCGACAAAAATCATCTTTGAACCGCTTTCTACAGCGATCATAGCTCTCTGTGCTGCGACATCAGGACTTTGTTTTGCAGGATCGATGAGTGTTACGTGGCGAGGAGGGTTGGTTCCTCTTCGTACTTTTTGTAGAACGGTTGTCTCTCCTACATGCATGGCTCTCACCTGCCGGTCGTGGCGGGCAGGGCATAGGACTTGCGCTACCGAAACTTTTCAACGGGAGGATTCTCAAAGGTCCCCGTTCTCGCATCGTCATGAGCGAAGGGGGACCGTTTCGGCGTCTGCTGTCCTACATGAGCCCGCATCGGGCTACAATTCGTCTCGCTTCATTCTGCTCTATTTTTAACAAAATATGGGACTTAGCACCACCGTTATTGATTGGCCTTGCTGTTGATGTAGTTGTATTGAAAGAAGGTTCAATGTTAGCATCGTTTGGTTTGATCAATCCGTGGCATCAACTTATTTTTCTCTCCGTCCTTACATTCCTTATTTGGGGACTGGAATCTTTATTCGAATATTTTTATGGGATTCTATGGAGAAACCTTGCCCAAACGGTTCAACATGAATTGCGTTTGGATACGTTCAACCACGTACAAAAACAGGGCATGGGGTGGTTTGACGAACGACAAAAGGGGGACATCCTCGCCATTCTTAACGACGATATCAATCAGTTAGAGCGGTTTCTCGACAAAGGCGCCAATGACCTGCTTCAAGTTAGCACAACCGTGATCGTAGTCGGTGCCGTATTCCTCATGATATCTTGGGAAGTGGCTCTATTTGCTGTGCTACCAATACCGCTCATCATTTGGGGGTCGTTTCGGTATCAGCGCAGCCTTGAACCCCGATACGCTAAGGTTCGGAGTACGGCAGGGAAGATGAATGCTCTTCTTGAAAACGACCTGTCTGGAATGTC
>CAXAHZ010000149.1:0-4300 GCA_963968875.1 uncultured euryarchaeote | reverse complement strand
TCATCACCACCTGACCAAGCAAGACAAACAAAATTGAAATTGCTAGCAAGGCCCAAATTTTCATTTCCTGTTCGCGCTTACTGTCGGGCGTGAGGAAGACCGTACCGCCTGCCTCATCTGCCATAGTACAGCCTAGACAAGACAAGGTAAAGATTCCAATGGGTGTTCAGTCCCCCCAGTACACTGACTGTCCGTAGTTTGGGCATTTTGTCATACGTGTAAATATTCTCCCTCTACCAACTGTACTGCAGTAACATAGGTTCATAACCCACTTCTTGGTGCAAAATTCATGGGAAAGAATGTCTTCATCAAATTTGTATCCGAGCCTAAAAACGACACCATGAAATCCATCGTTGGCCTTGCATGTGCCGCCCAAGCTGTCAACGACGGTCATGATGTTAGCGTATTTTTCGCGGCAGCTGGAACCCGATTGTTGTCTCAAGATTACATTGAAGCCCTTGACAAAGAACTCGGAGCAGACGTACCTATGGTTTCCAAATTTATGGAGGCGCTCATTGGCGGAGCCACCCTTTTCTGTTCTTTTGCCTCGGTAAAAGCAGTTCTCGGCCACAGCGAAGGCGACGACGCTCTCATCGTAGCAGATGACGGAATTGAATGGAGCGGCCCTCCCGGAGTAATCGCTTTGGCAACCGCTTCGGAAGTCCAATTCACGTATTGAGTCGTCAATCTGAATTGATTTACAGGTCCTTTTTTAAGCTTCAACGCTGCTTTCGCTGAAGAGTCGTAGAATCACCACGCCTGAAACGATGAGGGCGATGCCAAACAAACCGACGTTGTCGATTTTTTGGTCAAAAACAAAAAACGAGACAAGCGTAATGGCTGCGACCCCAACGCCAGACCACATGGCATAAGCAACTCCAATCGGTATGGTGTCAAGTGTCATTGAAAGAAAGTAGAACGACGCAGAATACCCTACTAAAACGAACACAGAAGGCCATAACTTGCTGAATCCTTCCGTTGATTTGAGTGCGGATGTAGCGATGACTTCAGAGAGAATTGCAAAGGTCAAGTAGAGCCATCTGTTCATATTCCCCGCTCATCGCAAGAGTATATTAATTCCTTTCTGAGCCGGGTGAACCAAGCAAGGTCTGTTGCTGATTATTCCACGACTTAATTTATTTGAGTGGCAAAGGTATAAGAGAAGACCTCGCGGCGCTTTAATCAGTGGAAAACCGCTATTGGGGACTTGAATGACCTACCAA
Source organism: uncultured euryarchaeote (assembly GCA_963968875.1). GTDB lineage: Archaea > Thermoplasmatota > Poseidoniia > Poseidoniales > Poseidoniaceae > Poseidonia. The sequence continues at coordinate 3,077 of CAXAHZ010000149.1, read as the reverse complement.
CTAAAATGTCTCAAAACCGGTGACTTGATCGACGACGACTATACCTTACATTATACCGATAATGCACTCTTACGCGCAATCTACGACGAACCTTTTGCCCGTTATGATGCGGAAGGCGTTTGGAAGTACCGTTCATGGCTACCCGTTTCCAAGGCCAACGAGTACGTTGCAGGTACGGTGACCTACAAAGCCGAGAAACTCGGAATTGCCATGGGGTGTTCCAACCTCTGGGTCACCTTTCACGGATATTGGCCAGAAAAAGGCGGTCTATGCCCCACGGCCAGTTTCAAGGATATGGAAGCAGTACCCACCATTCAACGCCTCCGAGACCATGGTGTGAAGGGGCTGATTTGTGCTAGCGCTGGCAATACGGCCCGCGCGTTTTCCCACTTTTGTGGGCTTGACAACATCCCACTGATCGTCATAGTCGGTAAGGACCACGCCGACCGTATTTGGGCGCGACCTGAGAACTCGGCAGAAAGCGTTCTTCTTGTTGTCGTTGAAGACGGTGATTATTACGATGCTAAAACCGTGGCTAAAGGAATCGCCGCACGACTTCCTGAATGGCAAATGGAAGGCAGCGTTCACAATGTTGCCCGACGCGATGGCATTGGCAGTTTGATGATCGACGCAGCCTTCACGATCGGACAACTTCCCGACCATTACTTCCAAGGCATCGGTGGTGGGCCGGGTCCCATTGGCATTCATGAAATGGCTGAGCGCCTCATTGACGAGGGGCTCTTTGAAGGGCCCACTCCGCGTCAGCACCTCTCGCAAAATGTAGAGCATCACCCCATCCACAAGGCTTGGCAGGCTGGACGGGACCATCTCATTGAGTCGGATTTCCCAAAGAAAGATGTTGAAGTTTATTCTGATTATTTGATGAACAAAGGCCCAGCTTACGGTCAAACAGGAGCGGTCCATGACATTCTCAAGGCCTCTAAGGGCCAGACCTACATCGTTGAACGTGATGATGCAATGGCCGCTCGCGAATTGATTCAATCCATCGAGGGAATCGATATCATGACGCCAGGGGGCGTCGCAGCAGCCAGTCTTCAGCAGGCCTTGGTATCTGGAGAAGTTGACAAGGACGACTGCATCGTACTCAACATCAGCGGTGGCGGTTCCAAGCGGCTTAAAGAAGACATTGAAACGCGTTTGATTGAACCTTGGATGAAGGTGAAAAAAGCGGCTGGTGTTGATGCAATTTTGAAGGCTCTTGACCAGTGAAGGGCAAGGCCGGCTCAAGCCACCGACCTCCTCACGCGTTCATTTTAGGTGGCTTCGTAGAAGAACAAGGAACACAATCAACCCATTCACTCCCAAAATCAGGTGAGGCAAGTAATTCAGGTTTTGAGTGATTGCAAGTAAACATATCACAATGGATTGCATTCCGTATCCAAGAAAAGACGACACGGTCAATTCAAAACTTAGTTTTTCAGAACCCTTTCCTGCTATCTTTGAAACAAGGCTGTCTTGCCAGCTGAAAAAGACAACATAGATGGTATGGAAAAAATTCACACCCTTTTGACTCTCCCAAGGATAAGCGACCGGGCGAACACGCTCGTCAATACGACTGGTTGAGTCTCCAGAACCCATGGTCCTGATCAGTATTGAAAAATGATTGAACAGAGAGTACTGAAGAAGTGTAGCAAGAATCATCACTGAGGTTAGTGCAACATTCCATTCCAAGACGATTCCAAAAGCGAACATCACAGCAATGAGTCCAATCGTATCAGCGACCGTATCCCAATACCTTCCAACATGGGACGGTCGTTCGCGCAGGCGTGCTAGCTCACCATCCACAGCGTCAATGACGCCTTTAATGATTAACAGAAAGCATCCTTCAACTGGGTATCCTTTGAAGATAAGCCATGCTGAAAACAGGGAAAGTAGAAAGTGTACGTTCGTAACTTGAATGACAGAAATTGGTTTCTTTTCAAGAAATTTGGCTACGATTCGAGCAACGGGACGGCCCCATTCGGACAAGTTCCGAACATCGACTGAGCCGTACTTCTTGTCCCAACCGGATTCGTCTTTATTCATAGCTAAAGCACCTTACAGGTTGTGGTAAATCGCAGATGCGATTGAATCAAGCCTGAGGACTTAGGATTAATTTTCTAGTAGTTGCTCAATTTCTTTTGATGCTAGGATTAGGGTTGGAGCCCAAAGACCCACAAATATTCCTAACATTTCGTTTGGAGTAACGAAGTAAATGTAGAGAGACCCTACAACCGACAACATACTTGCTACAAATCCGATTTTTGATATGTTTCCACTCATTTTTTTCACCTTGAATACCCATCGTGAAACCTTTACACTTAAAGGGATGTTTTGAAACTTAGCGAAATAGTGAGGTTTCGTAACAAGTTGTCCCTAGCCAAGTTAACGGAGAGCTTCCCGAAAACCGTGGGTTTACTTCTTTCTTTGAGAAGCAACGTGTTCCAATTTTGCGTACAATTTATTCTCAAGACGAGTTAACTTGGCAACGAGTTCATTCTCGCTTGGTTTCGTTTCCTTCAAAATTGGAACCATCGAGGTCCACACCCCGTCTCCTTTGATTCTTGACCAAATTGCTGCCCCAACATGTATGGCTATCAGCAGGTAACTCACATCTGCAGCAAGTCCATGAACTCCAAGAACCGAACCCAGCAACAACCCTTCTTCATTCGTGTATCCCCGAGTGTACAATCCTGCGATCATTAAACCGGTGAGCGGTAGCATGAAGAGGCAAAAATACATGCCGCTATGGACTGCTTTTGCAAGATACTTGTGTGCGGTTGGAACCGGCTCTCGCGCCCCCAAGAAGGTTTCAAAACGGCTCATATAGAGGTAACGAATCACGACAATGGCAAGGAATACAGAAGCAAAGATTACCTCAAAAATCAGCAGACTTGAATCCTCCAATTGAGACAAATCATCAATTTGCTTGAAGATACCGTAGGCATACAAGAGGATAAATGTCCAATGGACAAATTTCGCAAGCCCACTGTGGGTTCCTCCCATGGCTTTTCGTTTTTGCAACCGGTATTTACCTTTCTTGCTAAGTGCGTCGTTGACGGTCAATCTCTATTGAG
>CAXAHZ010000148.1:0-4469 GCA_963968875.1 uncultured euryarchaeote | reverse complement strand
ATAGATGCGTTTACCAAAGAAAGAGATTGGGAACAATTTCACAGCGTAAAAAATCTGATGGCATCGGTATCGATTGAGGCAAGTGAACTGAATGAGACCATCCAATGGTCAAATCCATCAATTGATGACATCCTCAAAGATTCTTCTACTGCGCAACGCATCACTGATGAGGTCGCTGATGTCCTGATATATTGTCTTAGGATTTGTTCCGTACTCAACATAGACCCAATTGTCGCCATGCATGATAAAATTGATAAGAACCGATTAAAATACCCCATAGAGAAAGCCAAAGGTAATTCCCTCAAATACACATCTTTTGGAAAATAAGCATGATTGGTCAACCAATAGTTGAAAGAGTGCCTTCAATGTCTTAGTTTTATGGAGTTCTTTTTAGACACTGCAGACGTTGATGAAATTAGAGAAATAGCCTCGTGGGGAATTTTAGACGGCGTGACGACCAATCCGTCACTCATCAAAAAATCCGGACGCGACTTCAAGGAAGTTGTTCGCGAAATAGCATCAATCTGTTCAGGCCCTATTTCAGCTGAAGTAACGGCGATGGACACCGAAGGTATGGTTGAGCAAGGACGTGCATTGAAAAATGAACTCCCTGCGAATGTTATCATAAAAATCCCATGTACCCCTGAAGGTCTTGCTGCAACAAAAATCCTAACTGAAGACGGTATCAAAACCAATGTCACCCTAGTATTTTCAGCATCTCAGGCCCTCATGGCTGCCAAGGCTGGGGCTACATATGTTTCTCCGTTTATCGGGAGAATTGACGATACGGGTCATGATGGAATGGAATTAATTGCAGAAATCATGAACACTTGGGCCAATTATAATTTGGATACAAAGGTACTCGCAGCTTCCATTCGCCACCCAACTCATGTGCTTCAATGCATCCAACTCGGTGCGCATACAGCCACCATGCCTGCGAAGATATTCCGTCAATTGATGACCCATCCTCTTACGGATAAGGGGCTTGAGGGCTTCATGCGCGATTGGGCTGAAGTCGAAGCAGCAGGTAATGCTTGAATTCAAAGTGGGTCAATCGACCAAGTGCGTACTTTAACTCCGCTGGAGATATGAACATGATCCGGTTGGTTAAGGTTTTCAATTCCTAGATTGTACGATTCAGTCAGAGAGTTTTCTTCAATGACAACCTTAGCCTCCTTGTATATCCAAGGGTTATGCTGAGTATATGCACGATGGAGAACGCTTTGATGAGAAGTGTACAAGCAATATCGCTCAAACAGAAAATACTCAAGCGTGCCTTGTTTTGCGGATGTTGCTGGTCCTGTTGGACGGCACTCACCCTTCAACACCGCTCCATCAGAAGCCCGACGGGATGACCATTTATATTTCCCATTTGAAGCAGATAACTTACATTTGGCATATCGATAAGGTAGTCCGTATGAGCGAGGTGCATGGAAACATGTGATGCGACTCTGCGCATCCAATGTTAGGAAAAAGACACCTGGCTTACCGTCTTTGGTAACGTATGTCCTCACGTTAAATTCAGGGAAATTTGAGACACCCGGTACGGAAAAGAACCAACGGGGACGAACGTGTTTCATTTCAAACGGAATCGTGCCAACATAGGCCTTACCGTTGAATAAATCCAGGTCTAAACCTTCGGGTAAATGCAGTGATAACTGTTTAGGATCAACTTCCCAATGCATGAATGAAAGATGTTTCCAAGATTGCATTAGCGTATGCTTTCTATCCGGCATAGGAAAAGGGAGGTGGTCAACCCTGAACTCACTCCCCATGACGCTAGTTATCGGCCAAAAGGCTTGAACTTACCCATCAAAAAATAGGATTGGATATAATTTACAGGCGATGCACTATCGCGCAACAGGCGTAAATTTACTGATTCAGCGACTTGCGAGTGTGAGGTTCTTCCACATCTCTTCAGGAACTTCCATAGCAAGCCTTAGCCCGCCCATTGCCCCTAATCGGACAGGATCATCAACAACATGGACGTTCACATCACCCATGTCGGAGAGGCGGCGCTCAATCAAAGCTCCAAGGCCTCGGATGGAGGATCCACCGCCAGCCAAAACCATGTTCTTACGGAATTCATCGTGGTATTCTGGATTGGATTCTGCAATGAGAACCTTAACGTTTTCAACGATCGGATCGACAATGGATTCACAAGCACGCTGGATGCAATCGGTAATATCCAATGTCATGGCTTTTCCTTCAATGGAGAAGTCCACCAAGACAGGTTCATCTGGTGCAGAGGTTGAGACAAATGAGTGCTGTTCCTTCCAGCGTCGCGCCATGTCTTTGGTAATTTGAGCACCGTTGTACTTTGATTGGACTTCTTTGATGATTTGATTGTCAACATAGTCCCCGGCATATCCAGTATGCATTTGGTCGCCTGGTCCTGGGATGGTTCCGTAAACGCGACACAAGTCGGTTGTTCCAGCGCCGATATCAACGACGAGGGTATGGTTGATCATGTCCAAAGCGTATGCAACTGCAAAGGGTTCTGAAATGATCATAGCGGAGTTAACTGAGCCTGCTGCCGCATCAAAAATTGCAGTCTTGTCTACGTGGCTGGCTTCTGCCGGCGCTCCAATAACCGCAACAACTCTGTCGTATTCTTCGGGATCAGATAAACCAATCAGGTGAGTGATGAAATGAGCGATGAATTCTCGGTCTTCAGGAGTATCCTTGATGACTCCCAGTTCTAAGGGTCGGAAAAGATTCAGTGCAAGACGGTTCTTCAGAGCTTCTTCACCAAACAATACGTCACGCTTGAGAAAATTACGTGCAATTGGGTCCTTGGGAGTTCCAATTACAGTCAGTTCTTCGACTTCGTGACTGTCTGAGGAAACCATCACGGAGCGGAAGGTTCCTAAATCAATTCCAATATACAATACATCTTTCGCCATGGGCTCACTGATTTATCCACAACGGTGGAGTTTATGAAGAATCCCTCCGGCACGGTAAGCAAATAACTGAACTAATTCAGGTTTTTTGCTCCAAAAGACAATCTATAGAAGGGAGTCCTACGAGCAAGTGATGCTAGCACCATGCTTGACACGAGTCACAATACCAAGCAGCGTATTCTTCATGCAAATTAGCCATAGCGCCACAGGTAGTACATTCTTTGACAGCATTTTGCCCACAAATTTCCATAACCATCTGGACGTGGTACATGTCGTCGATATTCAACTGTTCACGCATGGCCCATAACAATTGGTCTTCGCTTGGAGAAATAATTCCGTCTTCAAGAACGAGTTCGATCACGGTTCTGTAATCTTGCAGAGTAACTGGATCTCTTGAATCCAATACAACTCCTCCTTTCTCTGCAATGATATCGGTGCCACCCGGGTCATCAACGAACAACACAAAGGAAGCGCTTTTCAGGCGGTCATCTCTAAGTTCAAAACCAACACGATTGCCGGTAATAGTCGCATAAACCAATTTTGAAGACCTGTTTATTACATTGGCAATAGAACGTGCTGTGGCTTCTGCTGTTGGACCACGTCTCCACCCAGTTGGACTACGCTCGTTGTATGCATAAAATTCGGTTCCAATCCCAGGATACTCCAATCGAATTTCCTCTCCTCCGTCAAATCCATTATCGACCAAGGTAATGGACGCTATTTCGGTATTAACGATGTTATCGTCATCATCGAAACTAATCATCAATGGTTTTCGTTCTTCGGTTGCAGCATTGTAATGACCTTGCATACCTGACATCCACTTGTCTTCAAGTCGCTTCAAAGATTGCTCCTGTTCCCCTGACAATTCTGTCTTGACACCCAAAACATTTGCGAGTTCGCCAGATTCCATGTCTTGTCTAAATTGGCGAATCAGTTCTTCGTCTCGCTTGTAGGTTGGAGGTTCTATCGATTTCTTTTCTTCTACATAACCTGGGTCTGCCCATTCATGACCGCATGAGCCGCATTGCAAGTATCCCTTCATGGTGGAATCTTGTGCTTTTCCACCACAACGGGGACAATCTCCATCCTCGTCGTACCCCAGATTTTCAACTGCTTCTTTTCTTCCTTTGCGCATTCCGCCGAAACCCGCCATGGGATGTGGTTATACTGCCTTTCTATGAAGCCTTTGCTTGAATCAAATGGCCCGACCACGAAGCCCGTAACGTATCATCCCTTCTTGCGCATAGATTCTGCGAACCACCAACTCAATGGAATCACCGATTTGTACTCCTATTTCTTCATCATCAACCATCAGAAATACTCCTTTGGGACCATCATCAAGATCCAATAAAACAGTAGTGATTCCACCAAGTAAAGGTGCACGAAGGGAAAATTCGGACGGTGCGCCAGCGGCTGATAATGTCGTCCAACTTGATACTGTACCCCTTAATGTGAGGTTAATTCTCGCGTCATGGCGAGCACCATCACTACTCAATTGGCGAGGAGGCCAAACAACGAGATCTCCAAATTGTTGACCTGCAAGTGCCATTCGGGCTACGGCACCTT
>CAXAHZ010000147.1:0-4494 GCA_963968875.1 uncultured euryarchaeote | reverse complement strand
TGGAAAGTTGGACAAAGAAGAGCAATAAACCTGTAGATATCATCAATGCTATATTGATGGCTTTGTTTGAGAATATACCAAGCTCAACAACACTCTGCTCGTTTGACCTACAATTCATCACGTTAAACAACTGGAATACAATAAACACTGCAAACGTCATCGTTTGAGCGTGTTCGAAGTGACCATCAGCATATATTTCCCAATCGTCTATAGCGGCTTGATCTCCCTGCAAACATGCGGCTCTCATATCCAATGAATCCGTTGACGCATCTGTTGACAGCAACTCACATTGAGCGAGACCGCCACCAGCGAGGAAGAATATTGCCAAAGTGCCTGTCACCATAACGGCTCCGAGATAGAAAATGAGGGAGATATCACGCATATTAGGTAATCCTTCGTCCACCGGCCTTGGTGGGCGATTCATAACGTTACCATGCTTCTTTTCAACACCTAAAGCGACCGCAGGGGGCCCGTCCATCAGAATGTTAATGACAAGAATTTGTGTGGCTGTAAGCGGAAGACTCCATCCGAAAATAAAGGTTGAAACGATAATCAGTGCTACTGCGGCAACATTGGTAGACACTTGATAGCGAACGAAATTTCTAATGTTTTGGTAAATCTTCCTACCCTCTTCAACAGCGTGGACAATGTTTGCAAAGTTATCGTCTTGAAGGACCATGTCAGCCGCATCCTTGGCTACATCGGTTCCAGCAATACCCATAGCGATTCCAATGTTGGCTCGAGAAAGGGCAGGTGCATCGTTTACACCGTCGCCAGTCATAGCAACGATTTCCCCTTGTTCTTGCAGTGAAGAAACAATACGCATTTTTTGGTCAGGCGTTACTCTTGAAAAGATGGAAATGTTTTGTGAAACTTCCAAGAGGTCCTCATCGGTCATTTCTTGTAAGTCCTTACCGTCAACGGGAGGTAATGTCCCACTGGTGATTGCGAGTTCCTTCCCAATGGCTGCGGCTGTAACATGTTGGTCGCCCGTGATCATTTTTACTTTGATACCGGCCCTTTGACAGGTCTCAATAGCGGCCTTAACTTCTGGGCGTGGCGGGTCCATAATCCCAACCAGACCAAGGAATATCAAGTTACTCTCAATCAGAGATATATCTGAAATGTCTTCATCAGTTCCGACTTTTCTAGCGAATAAAGCAATGACGCGCATGGCTTCAGAACCCATTTCACGGTTCATTGATTTGACCTTGGAGCGGTCATCGTCCGTTAGTGGTACGATCTCATTATCCACTATTTTGGAACTCGTGAGTTCGGAATATCCTCCGCCACTACCCTTCGAAAATACCCAACGTTCACCTTCATATTCATGAATGACACTCATTCTCTTACGGTTTGAGTCAAAGAAGAATTCATTGGACCGCGGATGCCGGTGTGAGAACTTTTTCACATCCCCATTGATTTTCCAGCCTGCAACTGCACAAGCGGAATCAGTGGGGTCCCCAATGGCTTGCCAATGACCGTCAGTTTTTGCGATAGTAGAGTTGTGACACAGTGACAAACATGCTGCGGTGAGACGGAAATTGAGGTCTGAGTGTTGTAACCTGAGATTTGAATCGTCCAATTCTACTCCATCAATGACAACAGAGCCTGAGGGTTTGAACCCCTCTCCTGTGAATCCATAATTCTGAGTTAGGGTTGATAATTGCCGTACTGTCATCTGGTTTTTTGTAAGAGTCCCGGTTTTATCAGAACAAATGACCGTTGTAGAACCGAGTGTTTCAACAGCCTTCATTCGTCGAATAATGGCTTTGTGACGCGCCATATTACGCATGCCAAGTGAGAGTGTGATAACGAGGATGATCGGTAATCCTTCGGGCACAATCGCAACAAATATTGCAATGGCTACCGTAAAACTCTCAAGAGCTGCCATTTTTAAATCCGGATTGGGTTGCCCATATTCAACGATCATCTGCAACGAGACGAGCAGAACCGCAACGATCAGGGCGATAAAACCTAAGAAACGACCCAAACTTTCAAGTTTCAATTCCAACGGTGTCTTTGGGGTTTGTGCATCAGCAATATCACGTGCGATTTTGCCGAGTTCGGTACTCATGCCCGTACTGGTGACAAGACCCAGTCCTCTACCTGAGGAAATAGTTGTGCCCATGTAAGCCATGTTTTTACGGTCAGCGAGCAGGGAGTCGGTGGCCAAATGTTCATGTGTTTTCTCAATTGTATTCGATTCTCCTGTGAGAGCAGACTCGTCAATTTTACATTGCTGTGACCACATGATTCTCACGTCTGCGGGAACATTCAATCCCTGTTCTAATCTTACTACATCACCCGGAACAAGCTCCGACGTTGGAATTTCGTTTTCAAATTCACCACGTATGACAACGCAATTGGATATCGACATTTCTTTGAGAGAATCCATAGCCTGTTCAGCTTGTCCTTCTTGCCAAAATCCAAAGAAAGCATTGGCGGTTAATACGATAAAGATGAAAATCGCATCTCCTGGCTGATCGGGGTGAACAGCCAGCGCGACGAGGGCAGCACCAATGAGAAGGTAATTCAAAGGGTCGTTGTACTGGGAGATGAACCTCACAAAAGCAGAAGATTTTTCGGGTTCAGATAATTTGTTAAGACCGTACTTCTGTTGACGAGCCGAAACTTCATCTGGACTGATACCGGTCTTAGAAGTTTCCAATGTTGTAATGCAATCATCAAGGGGCATGCTATGCCACTTTTCGCCGTTCAAAATAAACACCCCAAGAAGATGAACGAAGCCGTAGTACGGTCCGCATCTTCCATTATGTCCGGTGTATTACTTGCTTAATATCTTGGTGTACATAACCCCTGCAATGTCAAGCGTAGAATATACTTACTCACACCGTTTGGCATGTGCATGGCCGCAGCACATGAACCGTACATTTCTGCGCTTGAAAGTCCGAAAGAACTGACGCTCCGTGTGGTACTTGTTGGCATCGTTCTAGGAGTTTTAATGACGGCTGCAAACGCATATCTCGGCCTCTATGCAGGAATGACAGTTTCAGCCAGTATTCCTGCTGCAGTAATGTCAATGATCATCCTTCGTACGATGTTTAAAGATGTTTCAATATTAGAAAACAACGCTGTTCAAACCATGGCTTCCGCAGGTGAATCATTAGCTGCTGGTGTTATCTTTACCGTACCTGCATTATTGGTAATGAATTTGTGGACTGAAATACAATGGCTTGAGACCCTTATTATCGCAACCTTAGGAGGATTGCTCGGCACCATGTTCACAATTGCTTTACGCCGCCTATTTATCGTTGAAGAAGCTTTACCGTATCCCGAAGGAGTTGCGTGTAGAGAGGTTCTCGTAGCCGGAGAAGAAGGTGGAGATGGGGCTTTAGCAATCCTCTATGCTCTTGGAATTGGTGGAATTTACGGACTCATGGTCAAAGGGTTTCAAGTCACCCATCACACTGTAGAAGGGGCATTCTCATTCCTGACTACACGCCTCTACGCAGGCATGGACCTGTCAATAGCACTACTCTCGGTTGGATTTATTGTTGGAATACGTATTGCTTCGTTTATTTTCTTTGGAGGCGTCCTCGGATTCGGATTACTTGTTCCGATGTATGGCCTCATTTATGGATGGCCAGAAACCGACAATCTCGTAGATGGATTTTACAGCATATGGTCAACGCAAGTACGTTATGTAGGCGTTGGCGCAATGGTAGTGGGTGGGGTTTACACGTTGTGGTCGATGAGGAAGACCATCATCACCGGACTTTCCAAGGCATTCATAAAAACAGAAGATACTAACAAGGTTTTACCCCGAACAGAACAAGACATTCCGATGCCCTATGTTTTCATGACGTGCGGCGTACTTGTTTTCTTAACGTTCTTGTTTTACTGGTGGTCAACTGAGTCGTTAGTATTGGCACTAGCGGGCGCGTTATTCCTTGCCTTTGTCGCGTTCTTTTTTGCCGCAGTTGCCGGTTATATTGCTGGCGTTGTCGGGTCGTCAAATTCACCGGTTTCCGGAATGACCATTGCCACCCTTCTTTTCACAGTAGGTTTGGTTTGGGTGGTCGGAGACCTCATGCTTAACATGGAAACTCAAGACCTCATGATGGCAACATTGCTTATTGCTGCAATCGTAGCAACCAGTGCTGCGATCGCTGGTGACGTCATGCAGGACCTCAAAACTGGCCACATGCTTGGAGCAACTCCAAAGCGACAACAGGTCGCGGAAATCATCGGTGTATTGACCGGTGCGGTTGTCATTGGACCTGTGCTTTCATTACTTCACGATGCATTCCGGATATCCCAAACGGCTTGTCAATTGAATCCATTGCCAACTGACCCAACGTGTCAGAACGCTCTGTTTGCACCTCAAGCAGAACTGATTGGAGCCATTGTCCAAGGTGCATTTGGAGGCGACCTCAACATTCAGATGGTTATGCTTGGCGCAGTCATAGCCGTTGCTCTAATCATGCTCAAGATGCCGGTCATGAGCGTAGCAATCGGAATATACCTCCC
>CAXAHZ010000146.1:0-4543 GCA_963968875.1 uncultured euryarchaeote | reverse complement strand
TTGTTTGCCCAAATTGTGTAAGTAATCGGCGAGACTAGAATTATCGAAGGTGTGCCCCAAATAGTTCCATTATTGGCGCCAAAGTTCAACCCTGGTGGCAGGTTGGTTGGGTAGGTTTCCCAACTGGTGATTTCACCACTAATCGTTGGAACATTCGGCGTCATCAATTCATTCTTAGTTAGTATCATATCGTGTGGTGAATATGTTATCGTACCTGGAGGTACATCGATAATTGTTAGATTGATGGTCGTGGAAGATGAGCCATTAGCATTACTTGCGGTAATTGTGTACATTACTGGTGTTAGTTGTAGAACCGTTGGCGTTCCCCAAATCGTACCATTGTTGGTTCCGAAGTTGAGTCCTGCTGGTAGTGCTGGAGAAATGGACCAGCTGGAAGGGTTACCGATGATGGCTTGTCCCGCATTGTTCATCTGGCCATAGGTATACGCTGTTCCATTGTTATACAGGAAATACAGGCTTTCGTTGAGATTGTGGAGGTCGCCTACGCCTGGGTTGGGGAAATCCCCGTCGTAATTGGTGTACAAGGTCGTACCGTTCGTCGTTCCATCAGTGCTCCAGAGGCCCGGTATGCTGTCGGAATTACTGAAATACTGCGTGCCACGTATATATACAACGTTTCCGATGGTTACATCGCCGATCGCAACAAGGCCAGATTTGACCAACTGCGTACCTGCGGTTGTTCCATCGGTTCGCCAAATGGCATGGTCGGCGTTGGTCGTTCCAGTCTTGACGGAAAAGTAGAGGTAATCATCTGTTGAGGTGAACAACTGAGCAGAAAAGTATTTGTCGCCAAGTGCCGAATTGCTACCCGTGTAAACGTCTTTCACCATGACAGTGCCCGACGGCGTCCCGTCCGTCTTCCACAGTTCGTACCCTTTGCCGTTTGCAGAACGGCTAAAGTACAACTCATCGTTGAACAATTCAAGACCGTAATTTCCTGTATCACAGACAAACGGCGTTGTTCCAGCAGCCGTTCCGTTACTTCGATACAAACAGTATCCATTAGTGCCATATGGATTGCCACCGGTCAAGAACCAGAGCCAGCCATCATGAACGATGAAGTTACTCGGGTTGGTCATTCTCGGAATGCTGTATCGGGTGCCGGGCGAGAGATCGACAAGAAGGCTTAGACCCGAACTGTTGTACATCAATACCTCTCGTCCGTTGTTATTCCAATGACCGCCGCCGTAGAAGGATCCGTTGTATTCGGTGACGCTATGGAAGTTACAGTTGCTGACATAGCAACCCGAGGTTGTGGCTATCACGGTTCCGCTGGAGGTTCCATCAGTCTTCCAAATCTCAAGATTGCTGCTAGTATATCGTGAAGAAAAGTGAACCTCATTGTTGAAGACAAAGAAGGTGCTTGGGTTGGATGAGGTGGTTCCTGGGAGAATGTCCTTGACCATGCTTGTTCCAGAGGCCGTCCCATCGGTCTTCCAAAGTTCCCCCCCAGTGCTGTTGGTTGATGCTTGGAAATACATGATGCCGTTGTGAACAATGCGATGAGTGCATGAAGAGAATGAAATTCCCGTAGTAAGAACGTATGGATTGCTAATCGATGCCGACAGGCTTGTGTTGAACGCCCACATCCGCCAGTCATCTGTTTTGAAAATCAACAGGTCTCCATATGCGCATGCCCCCGATGATGCTGAAAGCGTACCGGCGCCCAGAATGGATGAGATGCTGCCTGTTTGACCGAGCAGAGTCGGCGTGATGGTGTAGGATGTGCCGTTGGTCAGCGTGTAATTGTCCGGACTGTAGTCAACGTTCGGGGTTGGCTCATTGATTATTAGGTCAAAGGTTGCAGAAGCAGAACCACCAGAGTTGTTTGCGTAAACTGTGTATGTCACTGTATTTTGATTCACAAATGGTTTACCACTAATTACACCATTAGTGAACGATAAGCCACTTGGTAAAGATGGTGAAATCTCCCAAGTCGAGACTGTTCCACTGGTTGTTGGCGTAATATCAGTCATATTGTAGCCACGAACAATAGTGTAAGGGCTACTTGGATAGGATAATGTTGGTACCGTATCATTGATTGTTACATTGATGTAAGTAACAGATGAGCCACCAGAATTTGTTGCCGTAATCATAAATTGTGTTGTAGCTAATGTTATACTTGGCGTTCCTCCAATCATACCGTTATTGATGCCGAAATGGAATATGCTGAGCAAATTTGGTGAAATAGTGTATGACGTTGGGGTACCACCGGTATTTGTTGGAAGTATGGTTGAGGAAATTGTAACGCCTTTAGTAAAGTTAAATTCATCCGGCGAGTAATAGATTGATGGGATTTCATCATTCACAACGATTGTTATTGTGGTGGTGCTTGAGCCACCAGAATTCGTCGCCGTAATCGTGTAAGTCGTATTAGCCGACAATTCAGTTGGCGTTCCTGAGATTTCACCCGTGCTGATTTCCAAACTTAACCCTGCAGGCAAGGCTGGACTGATGGAGTAAGCATAAACAATCAATGATGGTTCAATCGCTAGATACCTAAGGGATTTATCCGTACTACTTGTGTGATAGGAGATGTGCACACGGTCGTTGGAATCAAGAGCCAGTCCCCGCACATTACCACCGTTTGTGTCAAACGTGGTGTTGGTCCAGGACGATGATGATGTACATGAAGAAGAACAGGTCGCATAAGCAAGTTTAGAGGTTGCAAAGGAAGAACCCTTTCCATACGAAATATAGAGATGGTCGTTGGAATCAAGAGCGATTTCCCCCCGTATGTATTGACTTCCTGTGTCAACCGTGGTATTGGTCCATGATGATGCTGATGTACATGAAGAAGAACAGGTCGCATAGGTCAGATTACCGTTGAGCCCATAGGTTATGTGAATACCGTTGTTTGAGTCAACAGCAATGGATTGTTTAGACATGTAAGAGGAGGTAGTGGAGGCGTCGAACTCAACTGTAGACCACGATGATGTCGATGTGCATCCAGAAGAGCAGGTCGCATAGTTGAGGTCATAGGTTGGGTAACTGTAGCGGCTGTAAAGGATGTGTATACTGTTGTTGGAATCGGTTGTCATTGATATACTGGAAATAACATTACCCACCGAGGTAATCGAGGTTGTTGTCCAAGACGATGCTGTTGAACAAGAAGAGGAACAGGTCGAATGCTGGAGCAAGGAAGTCCCAGTACCTGTTGTCCCATGAGAAATGTGCAGTGTACCATTGGTATCGATCGCAATATTGTTGTAATGACCACCTGCAACTACCTGAACTTCACTCCATGACCATACAGATGAACAAGATGAAGAGCAAGTCGAGTAAAAGAGACTGGCGCCATGGTTGCTACGGAAAGAATAACTGATGTGAATGGTATCGTTAGCGTCAATGACAATTGAGGCTCCGTTGGACATGAGAGTATATGGATTCCTAATCATAGTCGTAACCCATGAACCATTGGCATTGGTTGCGTAATACAGGTTATCATATTGAACTCCGCCAAAATAAACAACATGTGCGACGCCATTCGAATCAACTGCAATAGAATTAGAGCGCCCTTCGCCATACTGATGGCCAACTTGCGACGGTTCAGCAATTATTCCGGACGGAATTGCACCACCTGAATTGGTCGGTGTTGCTGTTGGTGACATTGCAACATCTTTGGTTAATTCAAACCAATCTGGAGTATATGATATCGAAGGGGCAACATCATTGATGGTGATGTTGACCGTTGCTGAAGACGAACCACCGCTGTTATTCGCCCAGATTGTATACATCACTGAACTGGTTTGCAGCACCGTTGGGATTCCCCAAATCGTTCCATTACTTGTCCCGAATGTCAAACCACTTGGCAAGGCTGGACTGATCGCCCACGAAGTGATAACACCCGATCCCGTTACCGTTGCATTCAGCGGCAAGTCGGTGCTGGATTGTCCCTTGGTCAGCGTTAGATTCTCTGGAGTATACGACAACGTTGGTAGTTGATCGTTGATGGTCACGTTGACATAGGCAACAGATGAGCCACCAGAGTTGTTAGCGTAGATTGTATATTGGCTTCTAGCCAATAATGCACCTGGAGTTCCACTTATTACTCCATTGAATTGATTGAAATGGAAACGTGGCCCTGGGTCTGGATAAATTTCCCAACTTGTCACCACGCCACCGGTATTTGTTGGGCTAGAGTGTGAAGTGATTGGGACTCCAAGAGTCGCTATAATCTCATCTAGTGAATAGGATACGATTGGAGTAGCATCGTTGATGGTGAATGTGATGGTTAAGGAATCTGAATCAGCTGAATTGTTGGCCCAAATGGTGTAGGTTGTTGCGCTCGTAATTGTATCCGGTGTGCCCCAAATTGTACCGTTGCTGGTTCCAAAGGTGAGGCCTGATGGTAACGTTGCGTTGATGGCCCAGGTGATCACTTCGCCGCCTACGTTGGTTGGGTTGAGCGAGGTGATTTCTATGTCCTTGGTGTAGACATAGGAGGATGACGAATAGGAAATATCTGGTGCATTCAAACCGACTTCAAGCCAAATTTGACCGCTAAAGGATTGGCCTGAAA
>CAXAHZ010000145.1:0-4555 GCA_963968875.1 uncultured euryarchaeote | reverse complement strand
GCATAGAAGGTCAAATGAAGTTAGACAGAGCCCGTGTTCTTATCATCGGTGCAGGTGGCTTAGGCTCTCCTGCAGCACTTTATCTCGCTGCAGCCGGGGTTGGGCACATTGGTTTGGTCGATGATGACAACGTTGACCTTTCAAATTTGCAGCGCCAGATTTTGCACACGACAACGAGTGTTGGTACTCCGAAGGTTGAATCAGCTAGAGATCGGATTAATGCGCTTGATTCCGGGATAAAGGTTTCAATTTTCAATACCCGTTTCAATCCAGGAAATGCTACTGAATTGCTGGAACTTGGTTGGGATTTGGTCCTTGACGGTACCGATAATATTCCTACACGATACCTTCTTGATGATGTATGCTTCTTGAACAATACTCCTTGGGTCTACGGTTCTGTGTTTCAATTTGAGGGACAAGTGTCAGTTTTCGGCTACAAAGGTGGGCCGTGCTATCGGGATTTATTCCCCGACCCTCCTCCATCCGACGCAGTTCCGAGTTGCGAGGAAGCTGGAGTCCTTGGTGTGCTTCCAGGCGTCATTGGTCTGCTCCAAGCAACTGAATCGATCAAAATGTTGCTGGGATTGGAAGTAACTCTCGCAGGCCGTTTACTCATCTACGATGCGATGGAAATGTCATTCACATCGTTGTCGTTCGGACCTGACCCTGAGCGGTCAATAATTACCGATTTAGAGTCTGCATCAGCCATGTTTAAATCATCCGAGTGGTGCACTCTCGAAGGCAATTTAAACCACGGTGACATTGAAAAAGAGGAAGCCTACGATGCACAGAATATGTTCAACCGTATTTCAGTCAGTGATGCATTGGGACGAAGGTCGTCCGGATGGAAACCTTTTGTTTTGGATGTACGGTCAGACGCGGAATATGCCGAAGCCCACGCCCAATCATGTGATTTACAAATCCCTCACGACCAAGTATTATCAGTTTTAGAGCAGATTCCTAAAAACAGAGATATTCTTGTCTATTGCAGAAGTGGAATGCGTTCACAACTGGCAGCCATGAGTATGTTACAAGCAGGTTTCAATGCAGTGAGAGTTTACAATCTGGATGGGGGCATCATTGCATGGAAGGCTGCTGCACCCGATGAGATTGTCAACTGACCAGCAACCTTCAACCTTCAGATTTGGAATGTTTCAAATCCGTGCTCCTCGATTCGGTGCCATTGGTTCTGTGTTGTCTCAACAACAGTGAGTCCTCCTACAGAGGTTTTCACGATGATTGCGATGGTGATGGGCATGTTGGTGGGTTTTGTAGCCAATCTCAAGAATACGGGCTGGATTTAACTTTCAAAGGGAGATATTGAAAGGCACGCGTTACTTCCTCAATTTGAGGAGGGGGAGCAGATCGTAAGAATCATCGTCGCAGACGAAAACGAAGGGCGTAGAAACCTCCTCGGAAATACCTTTGAACGGCAAGGCTTTGAGGTCACAAGAACTTCCACACTAAAACAGACAGAGGGAACTGCACTAGCCACGCTCCCGGATGTTCTGTTGATTGAAGGTGACTGGTCCAATGGCAATGCGATGGATGCCTGCCAACGAATGAATGGGCAACCCAAATTTAGGAACAACACGCGAATCGTCGTTCTTTCACGCTCTACCACGCCCGATTTTCTTTCATCAGCTGCTTTGTCTGGGGTTGCCGAAGTTATTGGCAAGCCCGTAGATATGAACCATCTTATCGCTCAGATACAACGGCATGCCTCCAAACAATTTGTGCCCCCACCCGCAGAGGTTGCCACGAATCAAGGGGGTGGAATCGGAGGTCAGCGTTTTGATGTGTCAATGACCATGAACGACAGTCAATGGGCTCTGCCAATGCTACGCAGGTTGGTTGAAGCAGGAAACATCGACGATGATTTTGTACGGGAAATCCAGTCCGAAATGCGAGGTGATGAAGGAGACGAAGATGAACCTCTACTTTCTTCACAAGATTTGACGGAGATGATTCGGCTTTCCCTAAATCGTCTTGTCGGATCCAGCGATTTAGACGGAGAAGTGTCTCAATCTGAGGTTCCAAAAGGCCCGTCATTTCGTTCAATTGGTAAGGGGCAAAGCCTGTCTGATGGGGCAAAACCCACTCTTTCATCAGCAGGTGGAATTGGTGGTTCGATGGAAGATATTCTTGAAAAGCAGGCCCGGCAAATCGCCGATGAAGTCGAAGGGAAAATGACTGGTATTCTTGATGAAGAGCCGGATTTTATTTCTCTCTTAACACCCGATGACCAGTCCTTTATTGACCCAGAAACCCTCGCTATGACACAATTGACTACTGAAGTTGTTCATGACCTGTTGAAATTGCTAAAACGCCCGGGTGCGGTATCGGACCTCACTCTATTGACACAAATCGAGGACGCCTTTTCGCTCACAGGAGACGTGTTGGATGCTTTACCTTCGGAGGAGGAAGAAGAGTGACTAATTCTATAGAACATGGTCATAATACTGCGTTTTGGGCTTTAATATCTGCTTTTTTCGTGAACTTTCTCGGATATGCCTTCATCGTACCAATTCTTCCTTCTTGGCAAGCACAATTTGACATCAACGCCACCCAAGCCACCCTTTTGGTTTCATTATGGGCAGTTCCAATGTTTCTAATGGGCCCTCTTTCTGGTAGAATTACGGACCGATATGGCGCAGGAACGACCATTCTTGCGAGTCTAATTTTGCTTACAATTTCAAGCGGAGTCTACCTTTTGGCGACAAATGAGTGGTTGCCCCATCCCTTCCTTGCACTTTGTTTTGCACGTTTACTTCATGGAGCCTCGGGTGCAACCATCATGACAGCTGGGCTTGCCGCCGCCTCTCAATTATGGCCAACTCAATTCGGAGAGCAAGCTGGGAAATTACTGGGTATTGCGGCTATTGGCGGCTTGCTAGGTCCGGTGTTTGGTGGTGTTCTTTTCACATGGGGTGAAGGGTGGGCCTTCGGTTTCCTTGCGGCCTCAACGTTCTCGGTAGTGCCTGTCATCGCATATGCAAACCGGTCCATCGGGCGGTCTCAAAAGCCGTCCGTTGGGACGGCTTCAATCAAGGTATTTTTCACGGACCCGGTATTGCTTCGTGTTGGCATTTTGCTTGCAATAACAACCGTTGCCACTGGCGCTCTTGAAGCCGGTGTGCCCTTGTTTTTGAACGATACTTTAGGACTCACCTCTGCAGAAATTGGAGGTGTGCTATTGGTCATGGTACTCATGCAAGGCTTGGGTTCGTTGATTTGGGGAAAACTCGTTGACCGCAATGGTCCAACTCGGTACATGATTCTGGGATGGTCAGCGGTCGTTGTTTCCCTCCTTGGAGTCGGTTGTGTTGGTTGGATCTATACTGGAGATAATGCTGTTTTTGGCATGATCATCCTCCTTGGCACCTTCCAATTCTCAATTGCAGCGGCACAAATCCCAATGCTCCCCATCATTGACACGGCAACCAATCGAGCATTGGGAGAAGGCAATCCAGGCTTGGCTTTCGGCGCATTTGGAACTGCATGGGCGGCAGGGACTATTTTGGGGCCTCTCCTCGTCGGCCCGGTGTTTGATATCTTCCAGTCATGGGCCTTGGCTCTTGGAGTACTTGCAGTTCCGGCTTCAATTGCTTTGTTCATTACGATAAGGAACAGAGATATGCTGCATGAATGTTACGATTTGGAGATGCAGCGACGGTTGGATGCCTAGGCATTTGACTTGAGCCCTTTCAAACATAGTATTGAAACGAACCACTCCATAGCACGAACAAGGTGGCGCTATGTCTCAGGGTGATCTACCAAAAATTTTCGGAGCAGTTTGGGCTCCAAAGGAGGGTCTAAACTTTGTTCAGCCACTTCTTCAGGACGCAGCTCGGTCCGAGGTCCTCTCTTTTGTCGCTCAACAACATGACGCTCATCTTTTCCTCGTTGCTAATGTGTGGGACCACATGGTGAGTAACGAACCAAAGCAGTTTGAAGGCCCTTCATGGCATACATTTTCGGAGCGCTTTTTGAAAGGTCTAGAACGTGGAATGAAAACTCAAACCACCTCTACACTGAGCGACGAACTCGATCGGGAAGTGATTCCGAGGAGAAGTATGGATTTGATGCTTGAACGCCGCCGCCAGCATTTTCTCATCGATATGAGAATAATGCTACGTCGCCTTGCACATTACATGTCCATCACGGTTGAACTACGAATGGAATGGCAACGATACATGACGCGAACCCGCTGCCTTGACGCCTCTCTCAAAGAACTGTTCACTGAAAGGGTTGAAACTCCAGACGGGGATACGTTTGGTGGGAAAGGGTTTCGTTCAACATGGCAAGAGGGAGTTGTTGCAGTAGCTACTGCCCTAAATCGTCAAACCGACGCCCCTCGGGACGCTCGCCCAGGAAATGGATACGAAGGTGATTTGGTCGCTCCAATGATTCGTGATATTGGGCTTGGGCTTGCGATGGGCGATACTCCACTTGACGTCATGGCAGCAAACCTTGGCAAAGCAGGATCCAACCAAAATGGAGGCTGGGAAGGTGCCGGCGGACGAGACCTGCATGTCGGAGCATGGCATGTAGG
>CAXAHZ010000144.1:0-4569 GCA_963968875.1 uncultured euryarchaeote | reverse complement strand
TCGGAAGGGAATGCATCTGCACCGTCGTTCACGGTCCAGCCGGAGTCTGGATTTGAGTATCCGTCACCATCGGTATCGGGGCAGCCCGTACGGTCTTCAGTTGAGGTGCCTGCAACGCTATCACAGTCATCCTCTACGTCGTCGACACCGTCAAAGTCCGCGTCCAGGCTGACGTTTGAAAGCGTGTAATCGCCGGTCATGGCCAAGGCGAAGAACTGTGGTCCTGTAGGGACACTGGTGCCAATTACATGCACTTCCCAGGTACCTTGAGCAGGAGAGGTGAATTTCAAAGCCCGAAGGTTGTCGGCGTTGTTGGTGAGGTTGGTCCATGTACCGCTTGGGTCCTTTACCGCAAGGTCAAGGTCATTAACCAGATTGGTTGATGCGCTAGGAGTTGATGCAGGGTCCGTCCAAGCTAGCGAGATGGTGAAATCATCCGCACTTGATGGAACGATAAACGACCACCCACTGTCACCATTTGTGCTTACGGATTCGTCCTGAATCCAAGAGGTATTGAGGGCTGAACTCATATCCACTCGTCCCCATCCCTCGTGGTTATTTGGCGCAGTTTCACCTGCACCGTTGGTTGCAGAACTGTACTGTCCTGCCATATCATGAGCACTTGCGGTGTAAATTGCTTTGACAAGTGCTGAGGTAGGATTTGCCTCACCTAGGTTTTCAATAAGATGTTCCAAAAGGAGGGCAGTGGCTCCAGCGGTGAGTGGAGTTGCCATGCTTGTTCCACCCATGTAGGTGTAAGATGCGTTGTAAGCCAGCCATCCTGTATCGGATGTGCTGCGCGATTTTGCTGACAAGATAAAAGTCCCTGGGGCGGAAATATCGGGTTTGATACGGTTGTCGTCGGTAGGTCCTCGGGACGAAAATGCAGCCATGCCGTCCGGATTATCTGCTATTTTATCGGTAGAAATTGGGGAGGCATAATCCGTACTGCCCCACAAGTAGTTCAAGTTAGAGCGATCGTTTTCTGAGGCCCCGACGGTGATAACATTCTTTGCCGAAGCAGGTGATCCTAAGGAATCGAGGTCGATTTCGCCGTCGTTGTTTGCATCCGCACCCTCGTTAGCAGCCGCAAAGAGGATGACCATCTCGTCGTAGGTGACTGCACTTGCGTCTGCCTGCATTGAGGAGGTGGTGTAATCGCCGTTTTCTGCAGAGCCCCATGAATTTGTGTGGACCCTGCTTCCGTTGGCCCATGCGAGGCTGAATAAATCGTTCAAATTGTTGGGGATGCCGATGAGTTTCTCTTGGCCAGAAAGGGTTGTAGCGATTGCATGGAAAAGCAATTGTGACTCGGGTGCTGCCCCGATAATCGCTCCATTGCTATGGGTTCCATCTCCAAGGACAGAACCTGCCACGTGCGTGCCATGACCGTCCAAATCCGATGCAGAATCTCCACACGGGCTTAGACTGTAATAGGTGCACGTTGATGCGGGAGGTGGATAGGAGAGAATGCCCTTGATGTGGTCCCTAAAGTCTGGATGCATGCCCGAATTGTTCACGCCGTTGTCAATTCCAGTGTCAGCGACGGTAACGATGATTCCGCTTCCGTCAAGGCTGCTCCATGAACTGTCGATGTTTGCCATCGTCGTGCTGTCCCAAAGGTCGTCAACATGCATGACGCCGATACCTGCGGAATTGAAGATTTCAAAGACAGGTTTTGCTTCTATCCATTCAATTTCGTTCTGTTGAGCAAGCCATGAGATTCCATCCGTGTCCGCAGCCATCGTTGAGAATCTTCCGCTGTGTGAATCGACACTGATGCCCGGCTGGTCTGCAATCTCCTCGGGTAAACTTGTTCCTGAAAGTACGACATTGATGATGGCTCCTTCTTCATTCACGAAGGGGTTTTCATATTCAGTCTCAAGTCCAAGAAGGCCTAGAGCGAGATTGGATTGAACCTTATCCGTTGCATCCATTGCTGCAATTCCTTCAACATTCAGTTCGGTAAGTTGTTGTGGAGTCTTGCCGTTAACATCGCAATGGAAGGCGGCAGGTGGCAGGAATGAGTGGCATTCTACACCAGCGTCTTGCAATTCATAAAACCAGGATGTGGGAACGGGGTAAGAATGGCTGATCAAATGGAAACCGTCAACCACTTGGACTCCTGTTAATGAAGTCCAATCCTCGGGGGCGACCATTGTCACGTCACGGTACAATAAGTGCGTCAATGAAACGCCATCTTCTGCAGCCAACCAACCGTGTTCAGCATCGACAGAAGGCGATATTCCAACCTGTTGAAGGGAGTCAAGGTCTGCATCTGTTGTGGCCTCAAGTGAATTCAACGATTCTGCTGAACCCCACGCTACCGGAGCCAGTACCTGCAGGAACAGAAGGGTCATGAGGAGAATTGAACAGCGTCTCTTTTGAGTCAGCATGTGTGTTCCATGAGGCGGTACCTCATGAAAGATTGCATTAACAGGCTGGGCAAGTTAAGGTTGTTAACACTCCAAATGCAGAGGGTTCAAGAACGGCAAGCAAGGGCGAAAGGATATGGCGAGAGGGAGTTCACACGGAGAAAAAGTAGATGTGATGGCGCCAGAGGACATCAATGAGGATACTCAAATTCTCGGGAAGCAGATTTGGAGGGTCGTTCCCTATGCCAAGAAATACCCGAAACGAGTGATGACAGGGATTTCTGCAAATGCCGCTGCACGATTCTTCGACCTCATGCCGTTTGTGGCGATTGGATTCGCAGTTGATTATTTCACGACTGATACGCTTTCAGGGCCTCAAATTGTTCAGGATACTGTTACGTTCATGCACAGCAATCCAGCAATTGGATACGGCCTTCTGGTCTTCTTCGGATTCCTTTGTCTTGCCATCTTCCAAGGGATTTCCGAATATTCTTGGCAAACATTGGGTTACAACATTCAACACGATTTGAGAATGGACGCAACACGCTCACTCATTGCAATGGAGGCGTCTTACTACGACCTGCGTCAAACCGGACAAATCATGTCGGTTCTTTCCAGCGATGTCAACCAATTGGAAGATGTCGTATCGGACTCATCAACGTCCATTATACGAATAACCGTTACCTTTGCAACAGCTTTCATCATTCTGGTCCTCATGTCATGGAAACTCGCAGCGGTCCTTTTTGCACCGATTCTTCTGATTGTGCCCGGAGTATATTGGTTCTCCACCAGGGTCCAGCGGAAATACCGTAAGCAACGAGAATCAACGGGAGATATCAACGCAGTTATCGAGAATCTCATCTCGGGGATTTCAGTTGTGCAAGCCTACAATGCACAAGACTGGGAATCAAACCGAGTCTCAAAAGAATCGGGATCATATCGTGACCAAGCAATGGGCGCCAGTAAAGATAGAAACCGGTTTATACCGATGATTTACGCAGTGGCAGGCGTCGCTTTCGGCCTTCTCGTGACTGCAGGTGGTTACCTCGCTGGAGAAGGAGAGATTACCACAGGTCAACTCGTCACCTTCTTACTCATCAGTACCCGAATGACCATGCCGATGTTCATCTTTGGTATTCTCGTGAATCAACTTCAACGGGGTGAAGCGGCTGCAAGACGCGTCTTTGCAGCCATCGATCTTGAGCCAAAAATCATTGATGAAGAAGGTGCAGAAGAACTTGGTGAACCGATAAAGACGATTGAATTCAAAGATGTCTTCTTTACCTATCCAAACACGAGCATCAAAGTTCTCAACGGAATCTCGTTCAAAGTATCCGGTGGTGAGTTTTTGGGCGTCATGGGTCACACCGGTGCTGGAAAAACCACGATACTCAAACTTCTCATGCGCTACTATACACCGGACAGCGGAGAAGTTCTCGTCAACGGCCGACCCATCACCGACTTAACACTTGATTCAGTGCGAGAAGCTGTTGGATTTGTCAGCCAAGACCCCTTCCTCTTTTACGGCACGGTCAGCGATAACGTCATCTACAATCAAAATGCAACCGATGCCGAATTGAAAAAGGCACTCTCTCTTGCAGGTGCATGGGAATTTGTCCAGGAACTGGAAGACGGTCTCAAAACCATGGTCGGAGACCGAGGTGCAAAATTGAGTGGTGGTCAGCGTGCGCGAATCTCACTGGCAAGAGCGCTTTTGAAAGAACCAAGTCTGTTAATCCTCGACGAGGCCAGCAGTGCACTCGATGCTGAGACTGAACGCCGGATTCAAGAGAATTTGTTATCCTCTGGAACCGAGCGTGCAACGATCGCCGTAGCCCACCGCCTCAGCACGATCCGTAATGCCAATGAGATTCTTTCAATGGTTGACGGAGCGGTAGTGGAGCGAGGAATTCACAATGACTTGGTTGAATCCGGAGGAGTCTATGCAAGTCAGTGGACCATACAGACCGGCGATATGGCTGGCCTGTGATACCGAACATCCAGTTGAATTAATAGTTCAATTTAGTGAGCACCACCCATGAGGACCAACATTCCGATTTATGTTGTTCTCCTCCTGTTGACTTCAACTGCTTTGGACACATGTTGGGATCCACCTTCTGAGAAATACGACTACAATTGCAACCAACTCGCTCGCCAAGGTGTGGCGCTATCCTTTGACGATTCGCACAACTTG
>CAXAHZ010000143.1:0-4577 GCA_963968875.1 uncultured euryarchaeote | reverse complement strand
GTCCCACTCTTCACTCATGCGTTTGAGTATTCGGCGTGTTGAGCGAGCAGGTTGCCCCTTGAGGTGGAGCAGACCGCACTTGTAATCCTCGTCAAAACCGTTCTCGATTAAGCGGTCGAACATACCACCGGTCTCGATGGCCATGATGAACTTAATATCGTGTTCTAGCAACTCAATTTTCTCCTCCTCAACGTTGTACGGTACGCCATAACCGGAATCTCCAACATCATCTCTTGCGTTGATACGCATCCATTCACCTCGGCGGTTTCGCTCCCGCAGAGTGAGGTTTCCAATCATCCGGGCCCCGTCTTCTTCCGGGCGTAATTTGAAATCCTCACGAAGGCATTTTGTAACAACCTCAAGGTCTTCAGCAAGATTATTTGATTCATTTTGGGAACCAAACTTACCGAGGCCCCAGGCTTCGGAGATGTAGTACATCTCTCTCAATGTGGATGATTTTCCAGCATCGATCATCTCCTCGATGAACTCCACAACGTGGAGAGCCCGAAGCAACTGCTTTGCTGAACCAAGGCTGGTTGCATCCCGAACCGAACGCCTTTTTCCGTATTTGTATACGCCTAACTTTTCATCAAACCCGATGTTGGTTTTTGTTCGTACAGGCAGTGTCATGGTAGGCGCTTCGCCTTTGACAATCTTATCATACATCTCGGCTACTACTTCATGAAGTGCAATCTTGGTTTCATCGTTACTGTGGGTTCTTGCCATCATTCACCACCTCCAAACAAGGTTTGTTGACCGTTGGGCGGGGGTACCTCCGGTGCAGGAATCGGGGTGCTTTCCCCCTCCTCTTCTTGTTCATGACCGCTAGCCGCAGCTTCTTGGCGGCGAATTTCTTCAAGCAACTTTTCATCCATCTTTGTCGCTCCAATCACGTCTTGGCTGCCTCTGAAGAACACGTCAGTATCGGTCCAATCTCCTCTTTCCAATCCCGCTAATGAAAATTTGATGACGTAGGTTTTACCCGGGTCAAGGGTGTCAAGTTTCCAAGCCCAGACCCCAGTCGCCTCCTTACGCCCTCCAGTAGCGTTGTTCTCCATCGTTGCACCTGCTCGTTCAGGCCATGATGCAAGAAGTGTGTAAGAGCGGGCGCGGGACGTGTAATTGAACAGGGTTATCGATACGTCGGTTTGTTTGGTTTCTTTGTTCCAAAGGGTTTCAGACTCTGCAATAACAGCACTCATGATTTTGGTAATTGAGCCAGAGAGTTCGGGGATCGGTCGTCCAAGGATTTCTGCCGACTTTTTGGCTATGGCGGGAATAATGTCGTTAACAAGTTCAAACTTCTCTTGGGTTTTGGCCATCTTTTTCTTCTTCTCCAGATGCTTACGTAGACCCCTACCCATCTCCAAAAGGGCTTTGCGCGTTTCATCCATAACCTCGCTGTTATCTGCAAGAGCTTCCTTAGCCTCTGAAGTAAATTGAACGTTGGTACTGGCCAAATGAACGAGAATAGCGGCAGGTCCCTTTGGAACGCCTCGTGCCCCGGCTTGGTCCAATCCGTATTGACGCCAGTCAACAGACTCAATGGCCTTGGTGAGTAGACATCCGCCTTGTTGGTACATGAGTGGAACACGGTTTGCAAAACGCAGGACTTCCACCGGCTTGTCTGCAAGCATACCCTCGCCGAAAATCAATCCAACTTCAACCTGGTAGGGGTTGCCTTGTGTAACCGTAGGCGCTCGTGTCATCGTGGTAACGAAGCGAGAATCAATGGTCTTTGACAGCCCTTTTTTGATGAGAAGTTCTTCAATCGGTGAAAGACAATTGGTGGGAGGATTGAGGAGTTTCACAGGCTTATTGTTCAACATCCGTTCTCCTTGGAACGCTTCTAAAAGCGCCCTGTACTGATCAGGCTTGAGAGATTTGGGTTTCGCCTTTTCACTTATTTCAGCAACTTCAAGCAATTCCTTGGCGGCGCGAGTTGACATTCCTGAGAAATTATTCCTCAAAAACACGGTCATGCGTGAATCGGTGGATTCACTGCACATTCGCTGCAATGTCCCGAGGTGGATGCCGTGAGGGTGTGGCTTGATGCTCTCAACTTTTGTTGGCAATCGCTCCGTTACACGAGCCCAGTGATGCACTTGCCCCTCTGGGTCAATGAAGGTAATTTCGGCATGAGGGTTGACGATACTTGTCATACGGAGATACTGATGAACGCTCTGACGCCCCTTCTGATACTTTGCTTTCATACGAGTTGTGATTTCAAGACCATGTTCCTTGAATGACCCGTCTTCCAACTCCCAAATTTCTCGCGTTTCGTTCGCCTTCGTTGCTTTATTTTTCCGCGTGTCAAGGCCGATATCAACAATCGCTGCAGAGGCTTCAGTAGCGATTTTTGACCGAACATGTGTCTTCTGCCCGGTTGTCAACTGACTGTACATTACGACGCCTGTAATTCCAATTCCCTGTTGTCCTCTTGATTGCCGTATAGCATGGAATCTCGAGCCAAACAGCAATTGCCCAAACACCTTCTCAATGCTTCGTTGTGGGATACCGGGGCCGTTATCCTCTGATTTGAGTTCGATAATGTCCTTTTTATCATCAATCTTAGTGATTTGTATGCGTATTTCTGGAAGAATACGTGCCTCTTCGCATGCATCCAATGAGTTGTCTACCGATTCCTTTACCGCAGTGATTAATGAGCGAGTAAGTGAGTCAAAGCCGAGGAAATGTTTGTTCTTTTCAAAAAATTCTGAAATTGCAACCTGCTTCTGGTTTTTTGCCATTCGTTCTGCAGTTCCTGCCATGCGCATCACCCCGTCGGTCCTCCTTCGTCTTGATGACGTCGGGCCAACAGATGACTTACCCGCTTGTTTGAGGGTACATATACAAAGCAGTATGATTGGAATGAAGTCCAGCGGTTTTTGAGCCAAAAACTCGCACGGAACTCATGCGAAGAGTTCAGGATGCCAAGATGAGATAATTCCGGTGAATGCCGATGCTGCGACGGTTAATGGGCTTGCGAGATACAGTTTACCCGGTCCAGAGCGCCCCTGAAAGTTTCGGTTGATGGCAGAGACTGTGACTTGGTCAGGAGTGATTGAAACCCCGGGACCGGCGCCTATGCAAGCACCACAACCGGGATCGATAAGTTTGACGCCGACTTCGAGGAAGAGCTCATGCCAGCCCCTATCCTCAGCGAGTTGCTTAACCTGACCTGACCCGTATTGGATGAAAAATTCAACACCGTCCTTAACCCGTAGGCCGGCGAGTTTGGCTGCCGCACACACTTCGGCATAGTATGCGATATCATCTTCTTTACCGGCGGTACAAGACCCGCCATAGGCGATGTTGATGTCAACAGGGCCAATATCACTGATGTTTGCTCCGTTTGTTGGGTCACTGGGAACGCCTTCATCAGGGTTACCGGGGTGCGCAACCATTGGGACGATGCTCGTCAGGTCAATGACGTGTACACCACCGTCGTAATGTGCGCCTTGGTCGGGATGAACTGAACGCGCTTTTTGCCCCTCGGCAGTAAGGTGAGGTTGTGCGTAAACCATCCATTCGTAAAGGGCATCATCAGCTTCACAGATCCCAGTTCTTCCGGAGCATTCAGTGGCCATATTGCACAGCGTTGCCCGTTCGTCAATGGAGAGAGAGGCAAGCCCCGGCCCTCCAAATTCCATGCTGCGGTTCAGAGTCAATTCTTCACGTGCGTGATCTGCCAGAATGGCGAGAATGACATCCTTTGCAGTGCATCCTTTGTGAAGCTCTCCGACCAATTCAAAGCGGATGGATTCGGGGACTTTGACGAATGTAAATCCGGCACTCACAAGATTTGCATATTCCGTTGCGCCGACTCCCCATGTGAGGGCATTTGATGCACCACCCATACAGGTGTGGGAATCGGTTGCTTGGATGAAATCTCCCACCTCGATAAATTCTTCGCGGGCCACCTGGTGGCAAATTCCTGGCGAAACACCATCTGTTGCAGAGTAATCCCTAACCCCAGCATGTTTTTGAAATTCAACCTGAAGGTCTCGCAGGGTCTGGACTTTGTGCATGAAGGGTACAAATTTGGGATTGTGGTGGGCATAGAGCAAGTGGTCTTCAAACACTGCAAATTTGCTGGGGTTTGGAAGGGTATATTCGCTCCCGTATTCTTCTTGAAGGAAGGTGTGAACTTGAGCCGTGGTAAATTCGTGAGAATACCCTCCTTGGACTTGTGCGATGACCGGGTCTCCTGGTTTGACGCATTGACCTTCAGGTTGCCCAACCAAATTACGGCTGATAATATGCTCAGCCATGGTCATTGGTTTTGATGGAGTGTTTAGCGGAGGTAGATGCAGTTCCTCGGACTTAAGGGCCTTTGCAAATGGAAACAATCCACCGCGCTCAAGAATAAGCTGAGTTACCGGGTCATAGGCTCCAGTAAATTCTTCCAGAGCGATCTCCTCGCCCTTCTGCAGTCGCTCCAAGATGCTATGGCCCGCCATGAGTTGGCCAAGATTGATGTTGTTGCGCTCATGTATTGGAGCGAACGAAGCAGCGATTACAATATTGATTCCAGCCCACCGTTCGCATTGTGCAGCCGTTTCACGACTGGACCC
>CAXAHZ010000142.1:0-4616 GCA_963968875.1 uncultured euryarchaeote | reverse complement strand
ACAGTGGAATACGACTCAGGGTGTGATGTCATGGCAGGAATGGACCCGCAACTCAAGGCTAAGTTACAGAAGCAACGTTACCATATCGTTGGTGAACACGGCGGCGTGAAAACCTGCCACTGGACAAAAGAATCATTGCTGCGAGACAGACAATGCTACAAAGGAAAATTCTACGGTGTTGAAAGCCATAACTGCATGCAGATGTCACCGGTTGTTGACCAGTGCAATCTCGCTTGCACCTATTGTTGGCGAGAGCCCCACATGGATACGCTTGAGCTGACTGACCAAGAGCCATTGGATTTGTTGTACGAGTCGGTCCGAGCCCAACGTCGCCTTCTCTCAGGGTTTGGGGGCAATCCCAAGGTTCCACGTGAAAAGTGGCTGGACGCTCAAAACCCCAAACACGTAGCCATTTCTCTCAATGGAGAACCCACTCTCTACACCCGCCTCTCAGAGTACATGGATTTGTGCCATAAGCATGGGATGACGACCATGCTGGTAACCAACGGAACGCTTCCAAAAGTCATTGAAAAACTGGATACGCTCCCAACCCAACTTTACGTTTCAGTTGATGCACCAAACAAGCAGGTGTTTGACGAGGTTTGTAGGCCGAAATACAACCATGGTGCATGGAACCAATTTGAGAAAACAATCGACCTCCTCCCCTCCCTTGACACACGAATTGTTTGCCGTCACACATTGATGAAGGGCATCAATATGAGCGATGAGCATATTTCTCAATTTGCAGCCCTTGACAATCGAGCAGATCCAGATTTTATTGAGAACAAGGGATATGTATTCGTTGGACACAGTCGGGAAAACCTTTCGATGGAAAACATGCCAAGTCACGATGACATCATGGATTTCTCGAATAAGATTGCACCCCTCACAGAGCGAGAAGTTCTTTCTGATTCTCGGCCGAGCCGAGTTGCTTTGGTTGGGCGAAAAATCTCACCCATTCCCGTCCCCGAGCCAACGATGTTTTTCCCAGAAGATCTAGGAATTGCTCCTTCGATCAAGCACCTCCCCATCGTTTCTTGATTCATTGGTTTCAAAATTGGATTTATGTCGCTATTTTGGCAAAAATGCCAACATTGTATAGAATAAACATAAATATACAGAGTGCGACATAACGCCATGCGAAATCTAACATGTTGGGCTATTGTGGCGATACTTACACTACAGGTATCACTTATGGGTATCGACTTTTCAGAAGAAAATCACAACGAATTTGAAGAAAAAACAGAAGAACAACCAGCATTTACTGGACGTCAAAGTCCAGGAATGAATGGAAATACTACTGATGCGTCAAGCTGTGCTTTGGCAAAATGGCATAACCCAGCAGACGGCCTCGGTGGCCCTGTTTGGCAGAGTGGCGGCAATTATACAACGCATTCAATTGTTGAGTGGCCTGCAAACTCAGGCGAATTTTATCAAACTCAAATTAATTCATCCGGTGGCTCCGTAGAAGAAGCTCATTGGGAAGGGCCATGCACATGTGCCGAAATCGCCGAATTTAGCGGCATTAATTGGGATGCTACCGTGAATTACGATGCATGGCAAATCGTCCTTCACAACGGTAGTGCTTGGATTGCACAAGATGCTGGAACCACTGCAGGAGATGAACCGGTTGCAGGGTTTGACCTTTGGGTTCAGTGCACACTTGAAGATTCAACACCTTGTGATGAATTGATTGGAATGAGCACTGCTACATGGGACAGCACAATACTCGTCTCTGAGGGAGAGATCTATGAATATCCGGCAAATTCCAGTAATTTTTACATGGTGGCTCCTTTGATCAACAACCAAACAGTAGGGGCGCCAGGTGTTGATTTGGATGCTTGGGATGAAGAGTTTTGCGATTGCAAAGATATCTGGGGCGACAGTGGGCAACCTGTTTGGGACGCTTCAATTACGTATCCGACAAACTCCGTTGTTGAATGGCCTTCAGGTTCAACCACCCTATACATCGCTCAGGCTTCGCAAGGCTCAGGGGATGAACCCGGTACAGACCCAGAATGGAGGCACTGCAGCGGAGCTCAACCAAGCAGCAATCCATGCGACGAATTCCAAGGCTATGGCGGCATGCCATGGTACAACACCACACTTGTATCGGCTGGGGAGATTTACGAATTCCCTGCGGGCACGGGTGACTTCTACACCGTTTCTCCAGGCATTTCAAATCAAACGGTTGGCGCACCCGGGATTGACTTCGATGCATGGTCGACAAAGTATTGCAGTTGCGACGATATCTGGAGTGCGGCAGGCAGTCCTGTATGGGACTCAAACACCGTTTACAGCATTGGAGTGATGGTTGAATACCCAACCGGAACCGGCGACATCTGGATGGCCCTTGTCAACCAGACAACAACCGGCGTAACCCCCGACCTACCCTTTGCTGACGGCAATCAATGGGAGTTGTGCGGTGGGGAAAGCAACAATACCACGATGACTTCTCCTTGTGCAGGATTGAACGTAGTCGGTGTTTGGGATGCTTCAATGAACGTTACATCCGGTGAAGTTTACGAATATCCAGTAAATTCTCAAACGTACTACCAAGTCAATGCTGGAAGTCCCTTTTGGAGCGTGAGTGCACCGGACCTCGACATGGATGTTTGGTCGCCAATCGACTGCCCTTGTAAAGAAACATGGGTTGCAAACGGTCAACCAGTGTGGAACATAAACACGGTCTACTGGTTCAATGAGGTTGTGGAATGGCCAGCAGGCTCAGGAATACTTTGGAAAGCTTTGGACAATGGATTCGACCTAGCCGAGCCGACCCTAACCTCTCAGGAATGGAAGCATTGTGCTGATTCCACCATGCCATCTTCAAATCCTTGCGCAGGATTGACCGTAGTCGGAGTTTGGGATGCTTCAATGAACGTCACCTCCGGTGAAATTTACGAATATCCAGTTAATTCTGACACATACTACCAAGTCAATGCTGGAAGTCCCTTCTGGAGCGTGAATGCGCCGGACATCGACTTGGATGTTTGGTCGTCAATCGACTGCCCGTGCAAGGAAACATGGGCTGCAAACGGCGAACCTGTTTGGGTCTCAGGCACGGCCTACCCTGGAAACTATGTCGTGGAGTGGCCAGCAAATTCAGGTGATTTGTACATTCCATTGGAGCCAACCGGCCTTAGCAATGGTGCGGGAGAACCTGGCGTTGATTCCCATTGGGTACTCTGCAATGGAAATGGGCAGAGCACTGCGCCGAGCATTGGGCCTTGTGCAGGACTGAATGTTTCGGTCTGGGACAACACCACTGCGCCTGCAGTTGGCGACATCTACCAGTATCCAGCTAATTCAAACACCTACTATGAAATCATCTTCACTCATGCGGATGCGAACGGAGGCCCAAATTGGGTAGCCGACCCTACTCAGCAGGCTGGAGATGAGTTTTGGAAGCCATACACGTGCCCATGTAAGGAAACATGGGTTGCAAACGGGGAACCTGTTTGGAACAGTTCAATGCAGACCTATCCGGGCAATTATGTCGTAGTATGGCCAGCCGGTTCAGGAATGCTGTACATCTCTGAAGGAGGCGGCATAACAGGTGCGGGCGAGCCAGGTGTTGATGGGCATTGGATCCCTTGTGACGGCAATCCTGAGGGTGGGGCCGATGCAGACTCTACTGAGGAAGTCGAAGCAGATTCCATACCGAGCATTGGCGTCCTTGCTACATTGGTTGGGATTTTCGGCGCAGCAGCCTTCACACGAAGAATTGAACACAGGTCATGATAG
Organism: uncultured euryarchaeote; assembly: GCA_963968875.1. Classification (GTDB taxonomy): domain Archaea; phylum Thermoplasmatota; class Poseidoniia; order Poseidoniales; family Poseidoniaceae; genus Poseidonia. Next base: position 869 of record CAXAHZ010000142.1, on the reverse strand, counting down.
AAATGATGTGACAACAGAGAATGTTGTTGCATCCATCTTGTCAATCCTAAAACGGTTCATCGTTGGGACCTAAATGGCAGCATCCGGTTGAATTAATTCTGTGAGTTCTTTCTGGCTACCTCTCATTTCAAACGCATGAACCTAAATCATTCAACAATGACGGAGACCCATGAGCAGGGATTGGGTTGTGCTGATGCTCGCTTTAATGTTCTCACTTTCAACTCCGGGATGCATGAGCGAACAAGAAAAATTTTACTACACTCTTGATGATGTAGATAAAGAATCAAATTCGGATTCGGCCAATGATACACTCTTCACGCTCACGCTTGGTGATAAAGGTGGAGTAGGTATGGATATTTCAGAATTGAACATTGTCATCAGTTATGATGCCAGCACCTATGCCTGTTCAACTTCAGGTACAGACGGAGATTGCAGAGTTGTTCAAATATTTGGAGAAGATAATTCGTCTTGGGAAATCGGAGAGACGGTGATTGTGGCTGAAAATGGCGTGAACATCTGTTCGCAAAGCTGCATTCTATCTTTCACAATAAATGGGCCAGAGGGCTCTAAAATCGTTGGCCCAACGATACTCAATGTGAGTTGACGTTCCAAGAAGCACGATGGCAGAAATTCTTCAACTCAGAGGAAATATTCGACTGATCGTTATCCGCGCAGATACTACACTCTTCATAGGAGAAGGTACAATTCTCTGGGTATGAAGCCGACGGATGAACAAGCAGGGGCATGGACTGAAGCATTTGACTCAGGTAAGTTTGTGAGGAAATCCAGCGAATTTCGAGATGTGATTCAACACGGTGGAACATTTGATGTGGAATCAAACCGGTACCATCTGTATGTGTCTCACGCAT
>CAXAHZ010000141.1:0-4642 GCA_963968875.1 uncultured euryarchaeote | reverse complement strand
TGGAAATCACTCGTTTGGAAGCTCAAGAGGACCCAGATAAAGGATACATCTTCCAACCTGGAGAAACAGTGTATCACAACTTCTCAGGAGGTGTCTTTGAAATCAACGTTACGGCACCGGTTTTCACCAACGAGTACACCTATGAATTCAAGCTTGTGAATTTGCCGACTGGCGCTGACGACACTACCGTAGGTTTCTGCGATGGTTCAACAGTGTATGGATGCAGCACATTCAAGATTAAGGTTGACAGAACTGCACCAACGGTCCTCCAAAATTCATGGTTGGCTCAAAAGGGAGCCACGAAGGAAATTATCAGTGACTTCTTGTCAACAGCAACGTACCATTGTGTTGATGTTTCAGTCACCATTGCTGAACAGGAAGCTATGTTTTACGGCGATTTGATGGTTAACTGGAAATTCTATGACAGTATCGAGACCGATTTGCCCTGGGGCGTTTATGTCAATTCCTTTGGCACAACAGAACCGATGAGCATGCCCCTCGAACTTGATACAACCCCTGGTGGGTATGTAGGGTCATCAACATGTCTTGATTTGTGGCCGGTTGATATGATATCGGACCCTCAGCTGAAATTTGACCCGGACGAGAGTCAAATGGGTGGTGTCAAGATTGTTATGTGGGTTTCAGGAGTTGATTCAGCAGGTTCAGGAGTACGTCTCGGTGGAGGCCCTCAAGATGATGGCTCAGTATCACCAATCGTCTCCAGTATTGCTCAGCACAAGTCCCTTTATTCGTTCATCAGTGAAAAGCCAAGTTTCGAGATTCTCAATGTTCGTTTGGAGGAAAACCCACGTGTTGGAGATGCCATGAAGATTGAAGTTGAGGTTCGCAATACCGGTACAATGGCGGGTTCAACTGAACTCGTGATCAATTCGGTCATCAATGGAATGACGCCTACACAAGAAGGAATCGTCACGGTTACAGAACTTGACATTGGCGAGAAGCGCTGGTTTGAAGTTGAACTACAGCCTTTCGGTGAGGTAACAACTGGAATGTACTACACGATCTCCGAAAATGGAACTTCAACCGACCCACTTTACAACGGTAATGACGCAAAATGGGGTGATGCTTTCAACGTTAAAGTAGCAGCGGATGATGATTCATCCAACTTCCTTCTTATCGTCGGTCTTTTGGTAGTAGTTATCGGTGTCCTTGGTACACTTGTTGTCGTTCTTGCTCGTCGAAGCGGCGGAGATTCAATGCTTGACGATGCATTCGAGGATGAAGACGATTACGGTGAAGCAGGTGAAGGAAAAGTCCTCATTGAGATCCCAGCAGACGTGAGCCCAGCGATGGCGGAGGCCATGAAGGAGTTCCCACAGTGGACCCAAGCTGAAATTCAGGGTTACTTTGACCAAGGATGGGATATTGAAACATTGCATGATTGGCTAAACAATCAGTGAGGCTTGAAATGTCATCCCAGCACACCTGGGCCGATGAGGTCTGGACCGATCCCGATGGTGGAACTGTCGTCATCCACGGAACCCTGCCTACTGTGGTTTTTCCAAATGCTATGCGCCCCAGAGGGGTTTGGCACGGCCTTGCAATTCTTGATTCTCACGATGTGGTTGACCTTTGGATTCAAGAGGAAAAAGACGAGGCGGAATCTTATGGAGTCAACATGGCTCACGGACTTATCTCAGGAGGCGCCTTCGCAAGGTACCTCGAGGGTATTGAGTCGTTAGAGGACATTCAAGGTGGTCGGTTCCCCGACCCTGAACCACGTCGCCTACAACGAAATGCAGCCAGGCATAACCGTGAGGTTTTCTTTATTGAGCCCCTCGCTGACGATGACGATTGGAGTGATTACCTCACCGAGCAAGCAAAGGCGGTATCTCATTGGAGAAAATTATTGGGAATGGTACGGAGTGGAAAACGATGGAAACGTGCGGTAAAATCAAACCTTTTCCTTGCACAACCGCCTCCAAAAGGACAACCAAACAACCTTTCCTCAGTGAGCGTCCTTGCTTCGGCATGGTGGGAGCTCGCTGAATGGTTGAGTACGCCGGAGTTGAATCTTAGAAGGGACGTACGGTTTGCAAAGAGAATTAGGGGAGCCTTGGCTGCCCTTCGGGACCAACATGGAGATGCTGCTACGCTTCTGGTCGTTTCACACATGCCTCAAAGACCGCTTGTCTTGGAAGCGCTTGATGCTCTTCCAGATCCAGAGGAGATTTCATCAACAGTGACTCCCAGCGGTAAATCGGAGGAGGAATAACATGGCTACTGGTTCCGTTGATGTTCGAGTTGAAAATCAACTTGTCCGTTTTGTTTGTCCGGTTCCTCTCGATCAACAAAAAGTGGTTGATGTCGTTGGAGGTCAGCGTAACAGTGGAGTGGTCATCAAAGTCCTGGACCGTCCACGTGCAACGCTCGTCATCGATGAAGAGGGAAGAATTGTCGTCCATGGAACCCATCGGGTAGAGGCGGCGCGGGCTGCTGCAAAGGAACTTCTTCTTCGGTTGGGGATGGATGATGCGGGCCTTGTTGCTGAACTCGGCCCTGTCGTTACCTCATTCAAATATGAGAAGTCCATCAATCTACAAGCCATTGCAGGTTCTTTTTCATCCGGAACTACAGAGTACGACCCAAGGCTGGGTTGCACAATTCTTTCCGACACTCGGCATGGTTTAACGGTTCAAATATGGCCAAATGGGAAATGTATTGTAACGGACGCAAGGCACGCAAATATGGTTGCTATGGCCGCAGTATACTGGAAAAACCTGTTCACTGAACACGGGTATTTCATAGACCAGATTTGAGGTGAAACTATGACGTATGACGGTCCGATTTTGGACAATCATTTCCATCTCAACAAAAACGGCCGCTTTCTTGATGCGGCTCGGGACTTTCAGCGTGTAGGTGGGACTGATGTGGTTTTGGTCCATTGTCCCGATTTCTCAAAACCACCTGAAACTCTTGAGGGTCATCGTACGGCCTACGGTGAAACGGTCGATATGGCCGAACAGGTTCGTAAGGAAATCGGACTGGGTGTTCGTGTTGTTCTTGGGCCTCATCCTGCGGCTTTTGCACACCAGTTTGAGCGATGGGTGGGAGAGGGAGAAGAATCAGGCGAAGAGCGAGCGACAACCAATTACAGGCATTCCATTGACGCTGCACTTGAATTCATCGGCGAAGGTAAAGCCCACGCAATAGGTGAGGTCGGGAGACCACATTGGCCTGTCAGTGAACGGGTACTGGAACTATCGAATCAACTTCTTGATGAGACAATGCATCTCGCAGCTCAGGAAAACCTTCCACTTCAGTTGCATGTAGAGGGAGAAAGCGATGAAACCTATCCGGATTTGGCTCAGCGTGCCAAAAAACAAGGTATGGACCTTGTAAAGTTAGTCCGCCACTATGCGCCGGCGGATGTTTCTGTTCAAGCAACCCACGGTTTGACTCCAAGTGTTCTCATTGGAAAAGGGGCTTTAGAGCAGTTGATGTTAACCTTCAAACAGTCAAGTCATGGTTTCTTTCTTGAAACCGACTACATGGATGATTTGAGGAGGCCGGGGGCTGTTCTCGGCCCTAAAACAGTCCCAAGGAGAACGCAACAACTTATCGATGCGGGACTGCCGGAAGATGTTCTTTGGAATACACATCAGGACCTTGCAACGCAGGTTTACGGCGAATAATTGGCTTGTTTTACGAATCTCCAAATCAACAACTTACTGTCCCGCGTCGCCATCACATTGATGAAAGGGTGAGCCTACCGATAACCGGTGTGCGCAATGTTACTGGCTCGTAGAATGGCAATTCTCAGCGTTTTCATGCTGGCTTTATGCGCTCCGCTAACGGCTTCGTCCCAAAACCCAACTGGACCGGGTGTTGAAATTGATTGCAACGAAAAGAATCCCGAAATCAATGTCCATCCCCTTGAAGATCCAACGGTTGAGATTACCTGTACGGTAGCCAACCCATCATCGTTTGAAGAACAAATTAGCGTTGAGAAAGAGTGGGATGGCGTGGAAGTTGACATGCTTCTCGAGGAGGATTCCTTCACATTGGAAGCCGGGGGCGAGGAAGATTTTACCGTGACATTTAACGGGCAAAGTCGTCTTTCTTCATCTCTTTCCTACGATTTTACTCTTATCGCAACGGTCACCAATGTAGGAGTCCTTGATTGGCCGGAACAACTTGCTACAAATGCAAGCGTTAGCGGAGATTTAGGAATTGCAACATTTGGGATGGTTGACCTTACCATATCGGATAAAAGCACCAGGACAATGGCTTCCGGTGCAGAAATCCCAATCTCATTCCAATTCCAAAACAACGGCAACAGCGATGACAAAATACGAGTTACCATCTCCAACAGTGCTGAACTTGAAGAAGCAGGTTTCTCGTTTCCTGCAGGCATATTCATCGCAGATGATGTAGACAAAGACGGAATTTCCGATAAATTGGAATTAACCGTACGCTCTCCTGCGGATGTTGTAGAGGATGCTCGGTATCAGATCACGTTCCAAGCCGCAAGTACCAACGATGATACAGCTGCTGTTAGCGAAATAACCCTCAGCATTCAACTTGAAGCAACCACAGGTAGCGGGGGCCTTGGAGGTGGGTTGGATGAATTCAGTAAGGATGATGCGGTTTTGTATGGAAGCATCGCAGGAGGCGTCTT
>CAXAHZ010000140.1:0-4646 GCA_963968875.1 uncultured euryarchaeote | reverse complement strand
CATCGATGTGATTTGAAAGTTCCAATCTGCGCTCTTCAAAGATTTGGCCGAGGCGCGCCACTTCTTGTTCTAATTCCTGTAGTTCGGGTAACTGCCCGATGTCCCTGAGTAACAAACGCTGAGCATCTAAATCTTCAGCCATTTGGCTATCAAACGGAGTAATGAGTTGTTTGATGGATAATTTCAACTGCTCGGTTGTGTTGTGAAAAAATTGCCACTGCTCAATCATAGAGAATGCATCCATAAGGTCAAACCCGTCAACTTGCGGCAAACTATACCCCATCGATCTTAACGATTCAACCCCATCATCCATGACTCTGCGTTGCCGTTGCTCGTCCATTTCTATGGTGTCTAAGTGGCGAAACAATTCATCAAAACGCTCGGGTTCTTCAAACAATGGATAGAGAATTTGCACAGAGGTTATGCTGGAAGGGTCGAGTTTCGCCAACCGGCCATACAAAACACTCCACTCGCTGCCCTTTTCCTGTTCATGCCAAGCTACCCGCCCCCTTTCCAATGAGGGCTCCCAGGGCGCATGTTTCATCATCATCCGTTCAAACTCTGACAATGCTTCGCTGATGGAAAAGGGGTCGGCAAGTAAGTCAGCAGTTCTTGAGAATTCTAAATCCAGTTGCGGGTGACTGGAGCGAAACGAAACGATACGGTCTTCAAGATGCGATGCCTGCTCACGGCGTGATTCAAGCCATGCTAACCGGTCAACAACATTTGCTTCACCTTCGTTGAGAAACTCCTCAATGGGCTTCCGCTCAAATCCAAACCTAACGAGTGTCTCAAGGCGTTCAGAGTACCAAACGTCCTCCTCAGAATCACTTGTCAACAGACCTCACCAAACCTTCTCCGTTGCAGGGAGCCTTTGAATGTGAGCAAAGACAACGCATAAAAATGCGGAATTCCACTGAATTTGTACAATTCGGGTTGTCAAAAACACTGTCTAAATCCCCCTCATGGGGGTAAATTTAGCCGCAGACCATAAAGGCACATCGGACGGGTGAGGGTCAATGAGCGCTTTTGCCATAGCCATCGGAATAACATCTCTCAGTGCCGCTGGAGCAGTTGGGTACTGGATGCTGAACACCAGCAAAAACCTCGTTCGCCTCTTGGATATGCAGACTTTACTTAGAGAATCTCAAGCGACTCACTTCCATCAACTCAACCGTTCTGCAGAGGAGACACAACACCAAATGAACACGATGCAGGTAACCATGGATTCACTTCGAGTCATTCATCCTGAACTCGACGCATCGTTAACGGTTCATTCCTTCCTCAACGAACATGAATCTTCAATGGCACCTTCTATGGACCTTTCTGAAATTTGTCATGCTTTGGAAAGCATCGTTCAACACCAAACAGTGGAATCTGTCGGAGTCTCCACATTAACGCCCACTCACCAATCAATGCTGCGAAGACTTCTCGTTCTTTTGGACGCCAACCAGATCACCATGAGCGAACTAAGGATGAATGCGGACGCCGCTCATAGGCTCGGTCTTTGCGCACTCAACATTCAGCATCATGTGTGGGCCGAAAGCGCCCTTGGGTCTGCATACCATCAATCACCTGGCCATGCCAGTATTGTTGAGGGCTTGGAATACATTGCTCGCCTTCGGGGTGACGATGCCCTGCAACGTCATTGGTTGGAAGCTCGTATGAAGATTTCACCAGACGATCCGATTCTCCTGCGCTCCCACGCTCATCTTTTGGCATCGATGGGCGACGAAGAGGCAGAACGTGCAGTACGTCGCTTGGAAGCACTCGGCGTAGATACGGCCGCTGACCGCTCATTACTCTCTGGCTTGAGGGCGCGTGCGGGCGCCCGTTCCGAAGCACTGGATGCCATTGAACAAGCGCTTGAAGAAGACCCAAGTCGCCATGAAGATTGGTTGTCATATGCCCTACTTCTGGAAGATGATGGGGAACATACATTGGCCCTTGAGGCCAACGAACGCTGCTTGACTTTGGACCGACAATGCGGGGAGGCATGGGCGCTAAAAGCGCGATTGCTAGCGGGCGGAAACGGCAATGAACGCAACGCGCTCAAAGCAGCAACCCATGCTGTTGCATTGAACGCAGGAGGAGTTGACGCCATCTTCCTCAAGTCAGAATTATTGGAATTAGAAGGATCAGGGGTTGCTGCTGAGGAAACTCTGATGGGGGCATTGGCCGATCAGCCAATGAACGGTGAGCTGCGTGCTCGTATTGCAGGCAAATTCCTTTTGAATCATCGTATTGATGAGGCTCAAAGCCTCCTTTCTCAGACCCCAGATGGTATTGATCATGCCCTTTTGCATGGTGTTGAGGGACGATTGCACCTCGCTCATGCAGACCGTCACCGAGATGGAACCGGACAAACTGACACGTCTCTGCTTGACGCAGCATTGAAGTCATTTAATGGCGCACTTTCCCTCGATCGTGAATCTGGAGTAGCTTGGCTTGGACTTGCCAGGACGCAGCGGTTGCTGGGAGAGGTTGATGTTGCAACCGAATCACTTGCACGTGCCCGCCGCCTCATGGATGAAAACGACGCCTCAGTTGCGTCGGAATCAGCCCTTCTAGCATTGGATACTAACGACGTAAATGCGGCATCTGGCTTCATCGACGCAGCAGACGTTCACGGATTAAGTGCAACGGTGGCCTATGTAAGAGGCAATATTGCGGCACGTACGGGCCATCTTGAATTGGCACACAAGAAATTTACTGAGTGTTTAGAACGAGATCCCGCACACATACGTGCACGATTGAACCGTAGCTCAATTTCCATGGCCCTTAATGAAGGACGTCGGGTACTTGATGATGCTGAGATTCTTCTTGACCTCGCACCGATGCTTGGGCTGGCCCGTGTCCGCAAGGGTGAAGGGCACATGATGCTGGGTGAATGGGACCAAGCGAGCAAACAATTCCGCCATGTATTGGAATCAGCCCCCCACCACACACATGCCCTTACCCAGTTGGCAGCATGCTACATGAGCATGGACCGCCCTGAACGAGCAGAAGCCCCGCTCAATGAAGCCCTACGCCATTCTCCGGAGCATGCACCTGCTTGGCATCAACGCGGGCTGCTCTATCTTGAATGGGCCAAAATAGACAATGCCCTTTCCGATTTTGAAGCTGCAGTGAGGTGCGACGGACAACATCTTGATGCCCGTCTTCATATCGCAGCCTTACTCCATAATTCCGATCGTCTTCTTGAAGCTGAAGCCGCATGGCGAGCCGTTCTAACGATTGATCCAAACCATACCGTTGCTAAAACACGTCTAGCCGAGTGCGAGAGAAACTTGATGACAACCCAATGACTGCCTCAAGCATACGGGGGCTGAGTTTTGGAAATTGAAGAACTCAACTTAACCGAAATTCTAACTGCTCTGCAGGACTTTATGACCCGCGACGGGGCAATTTCCGAAGAACAACGGGAATTTTACAAACACTTCCGCAATGAACTTAATGCGCATGAAGGAGAATTCGTTATCGAAGACGTTGAACGTATTTTGATGGCTACCCGTGAACAGGTGGACAGTATTTCCGAAGAGGATTTTATCAAGATGGGAGAAGCGATTCTTACCCGTTATCGTAATAAAAATGAGGACGCAATCAACGATAGAATTCGTCGTCTTGCCGAAGAGGCGGCAGCAAAAAGAGCCGCCGCAGCGGCCGAGAGAAAAGCGGAAGAAGCCCGCCTCGCAGAAGAAGAGCGGCTGGCGGAGGAAGAGCGCCTGGCCGAGGAAGCCCGCCTCGCAGAAGAAGAACGTCTTGCAGAAGAAGAGCGTCTGGCTGAGGAAGCCCGCCTTGCAGAAGAAGAACGCGTGGCGGAAGAAGCAAGGCTAGCCGAAGAAGCAAGGCTTGCGGAACAAGCCCGATTGGCCGAAGAAGCCCGTCTTGCAGAAGAATCACGGTTGGCTGAGGAAGCCCGTCTCGCAGAAGAAGCCCGATTGGCTGAAGAAGCCCGTTCAGCCGAAGAGGAAGCCCGCCGTGCCGAAGAAGCAAGGCTTGCGGAACAAGCCCGCCTGGCCGAAGAAGCAAGGCTGGCGGAAGAAGCAAGGCTGGCGGAAGAAGCCCGCCTGGCCGAAGAGGCCCGTCTTGCAGAAGAAGCCCGCCGAGCAGAGCAAGCTCGTATAGAAGCCGAACTTGAAGCCGGTGCAGCGGCCAAGCAGGCGTATTGGGACGCACAGGGTAGTCTCGAAGAGGGTGAGAAAGATGTACCAGATTTGCCCTCTCAAGCCCAACCGTTGAATGCCAACAGCCCATCTGCCAACTACATCAAACCCGTTGCCATAGCAAGTCTTCTCGCAGTTATCGGAGCAGTTTGTTACGTGTTTATTCTTTGAGGTTCAAAGCAAGGCATTTTGTGTATGAACCTCTACAGACCATCATGGCACTTGAGATCGGTGACGCCGCCCCCTCGTTCAGTTTGGTGAATGCAAACCCCGCTCATGGCGGCGAGCAACTTTCATTGGAAGGCGCATTTGGAACCAGCGGGCTCGTTGTGGTGTTTGAGTGCAATCACTGCCCCTACGTGGTTGCGAGCGTTGCCCGAATGAATACCATGTCCGAGTTTTGCCATCAGAACAAAATTGGTTTTGTTGGCATCAATTCAAACGACCCCCTCGTCTATGAAAACGATTCCTTTGAAAACA
>CAXAHZ010000139.1:0-4682 GCA_963968875.1 uncultured euryarchaeote | reverse complement strand
TCGCCGAAAACAATACGATCAAGGAAGCGGCTAAAGAACCGGTCCTTATCGGTGAATACCACTACCAAGACCAAGGCTGGCAAGTCCCAGCCCCTACCGCTGCACGACTCTATTTCGCAAACAACATCATCCAGAACAGCAGCGGTACATGCACTTCCCAAATGTACGGTGGGGATTTCACATGTCCTGCAATTCACGTTTTCATGTCGTCTGCAACAATAATGGACAACACGATTTCCGGCAATACTGGAGATATCATACGTGCGAAGGGTGGCCTTATCAACGCCCAAAGAAACACGGCTGACTCAACCGGAGGATATGCTGGGAACATTTCGATGTACGATGATAATTATGGTAATAAATACGGCTCAGTCGCTTATTTCTCAGGAAATACTTGGACGGGTGTGTCTCAAGTCTACAATGTCACAGAATCCCGTGTAACGGTTCAAAGTGAACAGATTCCATCACCCGGGTACGGCGAACTCTACCCTGTTTCAATCAGTTGGGAAGGAGCGGAGTGCCCGTTTGTTCAATCCGAATGTTTGCAATTACCGGGTACAGCCGTACTGCCTCCAGCTCAAATGCCTCTAGCCATTGAGCTGGTAGACAACGCAACGGTCTTTTCTTATGCCGATTTGCAAAACTTTGACTCGTCCATGATTCACGTCCAGAACCAAAACACGGCTTGGGGTTCCCAAGTTCGTGAAGGTGAACTCGTTCGTTACCAAGTGAAGGCAAAGAACAGCAACGTGGAAGGAGCGACCGTAATTATCAAGGATGCAACAGGTTTGCCACTTTACGAGTTAACCACGGATGCATTTGGATTCACTCAGCAGGTGTCCTTACCCTCCGATTTCCTTTTGGACCGTAACTGGAATCACCAAGTAGGAGATAAAAATGCAATAATTCCAGGTTCAGGAAATCCGCCAGTGACCATCGACGAGGATTCATGCGCAGATGGTATTGACAACGACGGTGATACACTCATCGACGGGGACGATGCCGATTGTTTGAATGGACGGGAAATGCCATTCTACAGTGTTGAAGCATTCAAGTTTGGAAGCGGTAACAAAGACTTCTCTTATGTTCTATCTGGACCAATAGACGACGTCATTAATCTCGATAACATGCGTCCAAGTGTTAGCGTAACACAACAGGATGGCGTATCCTTTGCAACCACTGTAACCCTTACCGGACAATCTTGGGATGGCGTCAAGTGGCCATATGCTAACGACAACACAGCCATTCAGAAGCAGTTCGGTACAATAACTGCCGTGGAAGTTCAACCGCCTGGCTCCAACGATTGGTATTCTGCAGTGGATACTTCAGGAGCTAATGGTGTCATCACAATGGCGAACCATCCTTTCAAGGATTGGTCGTTTGAGTGGGATATGTCTGCTCACCCTGCAGGTGAGGGAGATGTTACATTCCGTGTTCGATCGTATGACGGACTGGATTATTCTCCAGTCACTGTAAGACAATACAAACTCAATCTTGTCCCTCCAACCATCGTGGTAGATGTTCCAAACACTGGAAGCACCCACACCACTGGAAAGGTATTGTTCCAAGGAACAGCATCAGATCCTTACTCAGGAACTTATGGAAGCGATGTGAAAAAGATCTGGTTCCATATAACAAGCGCCGAAAATGACTATGTCGCCCACTTTTACACCGAAGGATCAACAAGTTGGTCGTACGAATGGGACTTTAGCGAATTGCTTTCAGGCGAATATACCTTTGAAGTATGGGCATCTGACAGCGATTTCTGTATTGACGAATCTGGAATTTGTGTCGTTGAAACACGTGTGCTTGACATTGTTAACGAGAACACCCCTCCCCAACTGCAACTTACGTGGATTGGTTCACCGGACCAAATGACGGGTGGCGTTGACGGCGGAACAATTCGGGCCGCTTCTGACACAACGATCGTTGGTGTAGCCCGTGATATCGGCGGTCAGGTGACACGTGTTGAAATCGACATCGTAGATTTGGGTGCAGGTATCACCCTAAATAACGGCCCACTTCCTGTAACTTCATTCAATCCGGATGGTTCATGGGTGGCTGTTTGGGATACTTCAAAACTTGATAACTTCGGTGTCTATGAAGTGACAGTACGTGCATACGACGGTGAAGACTACTCACCAGATAGCGTTTGGAGGATGACGATTAACAATCCGCTTAATGCTCTAAACGAAGACCCAGTGTTCAATGAAACCGGTTGGATCGGATCCATTACAATCTTCTGTGATTCTCAATCGAATTCAATCGACCGATGCGGTGGCGGCGCTTCAATTGACCTTACGCAATTCTTCAGCGACCCTGACGGAATCGGTGAGACTGCAGATGCATTGGAATTCTTCATCTTTAACGATGAAGGAACCATTGAAGACGACAGCTACCAAACAGACATGCGTGTTACGGCTTCAGGAATCGCCATTTACGATCCTATGGAGAACAAAGCACAGACAACGAGCGACATTTCTGAATGGGGCTTAAACGGTGTCATGTTCTATGTAGAAGATGTTCAAGAATCAAAGGTCTATTCCCTCAAGGTCAACTTCCTTGTCGTGGCTGTGGCCTTCAGCGTGGAGCGAGTGGACCAAGGTCCAATCACTCCAAATGACCCGGCAACCTTCCAAGGCGAAGGTCTACCTGGAAGTACCGTGAACATTCGTTTCGCTAGTGGAAATGCAAAACTAAATTCCACTCGGGTTTTATCCGACGGTACGTGGGAAATGGATTTGACAAACAGCCAGTTAGGTGTGGAAGGGAATCAAGAAGTGATTTTCGAAATGGACGGTCAAGTGTTCAAATTTGCTGGTCAAACTGAGGACGGCGAATTCAACATTGTGGTTTCAAGCGGTGGAGATGATTCCTCATCGGTCTTGACAATAGTAATGATTGTTGGAGCCATTGTAGTTCTCTTAGGTGTTGGAGCATTCTTCTTCGTTGAATTTGAAGAAATACCAGATATCTCTGAAGAGGATGATGCGCTTATGGAAGTTGCAGAAGATCCCTATGCATGGGCCAAGGCAAAACAAGCAGCAGTTGTTCCCCAACAAGAAGCACCTCCGCCCGAAACGGTACAGCCAGTCGCTGAGACCTCAACTCATCCAGGCTGGATTTGGGATCAAGCAACCAACCAGTGGGTCCCCGACCCGAATTATTCTGCTGAATAGTATTCGCCGATTTGGGGTGTTCTAGATGGCGGTTCAACCGAAACCCGGTGTTCAGGAGAGAATTCTCTTGCACCTTCTCGATTATTCCGACTTCAAAAGTAGTATTGAAGTTCCATTCGCCCTATCCCAAATGGGGATCGCCAATGCAGTTGCAATTGCCCGTTCCAATGTGCCAAGAGCCATTTCGGGACTCAAAGAGCAAGGTATCTTAGTAGAAAGGCAAGCTCACGTCAAGGGAGTGTCTCGTAAAAGAAAGGCATACTTCCTTACTGATAGCGGTGTAATCATGGCTACAGAAACATGGGGGAGACTTTCTGATTTCCCTTTACGATGTATTCTTGATGAAGGGAATCCTGTTGAAACAACACTTGGTGGAATCAAATCTATTTTACCGTTTGAGATGAGGCCTGTTGATGTTATTCGCTACATGGATGAGAACGGTTGTCTTGACTCAAGAACGCTGTCTCAAGACCTTGTTGAACGGGACTTGTCGAAGCATGTTGAGAAGCAATTGGTAACTTCTCTTGCTGACCTCCCCAGACTTCGCCATTTCTACGGGAGAACCACTGAACTAGATAACATGGTGAATCTCATAGAAGCGAGGGCAACAACACTCCTCGTGCCGGGCATCGCTGGAATTGGTAAAACAACGGTGGCTTCCAAGTTGATTGAACGGTTCATGCATCGTAGAAATTTACTCTATCACCGTTGCCAAGACTGGGAAGGTTCTCGCTCATTCTTTGAGTCGATTGCAGACTGGTTGTCCAGCATGGGTAATTCTGAATTCGCAAGCTATCTCGCTGCGACTCCAATACCTCAGCCAGCTGATGCTGCTCGGTTGCTCATTGAAGCGTTGGAAGGAGCTCCATCATTGATTGTCATCGATGACTTTCACAAAGTTTCGGATTTAGTTCTACATCAAACCTTCCAAGCGATGTCATTAGCTTTGCTCGGTAGTGAAGAGAAAATCGGCCTTGTCATCTTTTCTCGCTCATTCAAGCCTGTGGTTCCGACAAAGGATGCAGAAGGTAGGATCGCAAGTTTAGTTCTTCCATTGGACGGACTTGATCCTGATTCAGGTAGGAAATTACTGAGCAGTTTTTCTAATTTAGAGGACGAACAGTGGCTCCACATTCACGGTTTGTCTCGTGGGCATCCACTCGTTCTTGAACTCATCAATCGTGGCGCATCTGCGGGAGCATTCCACGAGACGCTCGAAAACTATGTGACTGTAGAAATTTTCTCCAAACTGAGTGCTGAACAAAAGCGGGTGCTTTCTGCACTCTCGATATACAGGGAACCAATGGTTCTAGAAGCTCTTGCAATGCAACAATTGGATACGGATGAATTGGACAACTTGGTTGAATCTGGGCTCGCAAGGCAGGCTGATTCCACAACATACGATGTCCACGATTTGATTCGTGAATTTTTACTGAGGAGTCTGTCAACCGCACTCAAGGAAGAATTTCATGGGAAATGCATGGAATGGTACGAAAAACAGTC
>CAXAHZ010000138.1:0-4708 GCA_963968875.1 uncultured euryarchaeote | reverse complement strand
CCCGGGTCATTTGGCGCTGGGAATACATCTCCATCTTGCCATGCAAGTATTGGGTTATTTGCCATTGAATTGGTCATCAATGTGAGTTCTGCGCTTACCATTGAGTTTGCACTCTCTCCGATAATGTGACGGGTTACGACCTCATATGGAGTGGTTCTTTCATGAAGAATCTCTCCTTCAGGAATTGAAATATCAAGGTTAACGGTCTGCATAATGTAGGTGATTTGGAAGGATTCAAGCGTCAAAATACCAGCAGATGATGCTACCAAGTCAATCGGTATGTCGACAACACCCGAACCAAAGTCTGGGATGGCTTTGTTAAGCGTATCCACGATGTCAGGGTAGGAAGATGAAGAAACGGTAAGGGGTCCAAGTAAAGCCCCATTTTGGGCTGGCCAAGTGAAGACATTCGTGCCGTCGATGTCAATTCCCGGTTGTTGTGGAGCATTGGAATGCATTGCAATCGTAAGGTCGGTAAGAGAGGGAGTGTACCGAGATTGGCTGGTTGAAAGTTCAATGCGAAGGCAGAGATAATACCCCGTTCCCGTCATTGATTTCGTTTGATTCGGAGAAGTAAACGAGACTACGCCACTGCTGCCTGTCGTACATGCTGTAGACGAGCTGTAGCCCAAATTGACCTTAACTGCCGTATTGCTCGGACCGGTTTCGCTCCAGTTAATTGTTGCTGCAACCGTAGTTTTAGCACCGCTTCCAACGTACTGGTAAGCATAGTAATACCCAGAAGTTTGGTAGTTTGTCGTATAGCTTAACGTTATATCACCCAATACCGGGGTCTTCGAAGCAGAACCGTTGAGCGTCGCCCTCCATAAAACGGAATTCCCGGTGTTTGGGAAGATGATTTTTTGCCCAATTGCGGCGGCTCGCCACGTTGTACCTCCATCGTTGGAAAGGTCAACACGAATGCTTGTACCCGTTGGAGTTGAGCCAAAGACACCGCTGAGTGTAAGCGAATCAATCGCTTGTGTCAAACTCACGGTCTGACCAACAATCATCTGATTTGATGCAGATGATGAACGGACATCAAAGTGAGCACCATCGCCATAAATGTGGATTTTCCGCTGACCTTGAGAACAATAAGAGGCATAATAGTGGCATGAAAAATACACTTTATGGTCGTCTGTATCAACCATCCCGTAATGCCCACCACCCGGCATCGTACGCTGGCCTTGTGGGTTCAAAAATCCATTTTGCATGCTGTAGTGGTAATGTATGCTCTTGTACCCCGTGTTGTAGTAATAGATGTTGTAGGCAATGTTTGGCATGCTCACCGTAAGGCCTGCTCCATAATCGTAGTAATAGGATGTTGAGAGCATCAACCAAGAATTGTAAACAACGGTTGGTGATGCAGGATTCACTTCCTTGACATAGTGATTGCGAGCAGAAGTGTCGTAGATGGCCACATACATTTTCCCGGTCGTGTCATCAAAGTCAACACCCGTTACATAATTTGGATAATTATAACTGTACATAGCCTGGCAAGTCCACGAAGTTTTTGCCGAATTTAATCTCCATTTTGCAACGCTGTAGTAGGAATAATGTGCGGTGTAAATCTCTCCGTTGTAAACGTCAGCATCGTGAATGCTGCGGTAAGCATTGGTATTGCATGGACTGCCATAGGACATTGATGCCGTACCCAGATACACACCGGTTGTAGCGTTGTATCGTTGGATCGTTGGCGTTCCAGTCATGGAGGTAGATGTATATCGTAGGACGTGAATTTGGTCATCAGAAACCGGAATGACAACTCCTGTGTAAGTCCAAGAGCCCCCCGAAACGGTGATGTCGGTGTATTTTTTGGTTGGACTGACGTATCCTTGGTCACTGAGTGCGACAAATTCTCCAGTGGTATTCATGGTTGCGCTACCGATTTGGCTCACTTGACTTGAGCTGCTGAATTGAGGTGAATATTGAGTAGGATTGCCTTTGAGGTAGAGCGACTGACCTGTTGCTTCAAGATTGTCTCTGTAAATGGTTTGGAACGGAGAGGGGGCACTGCTGCTCTTGCCCTGTATTCGTTCATCACCTTCGCCGCCATAATGATCGTTGGTCGAGAAATTTGTCCACGTGGTCTGGCTCGCATCTCCACGGAGATTAAACTGGGCAGATGTTACGTCTGCTCCGTAAGGAATTGAAACCACTCCGGCGGAGCCGTTTCCAGTTTGAGAAAATGTGTGGGAATAGCTTGTAGTCCCGTCTTTGAATTGCGTCTCCGTAGTTGCTGCAATCGCAAGCGGCGATAGCATTGAGAGGACAAAAATAAGCGAGAGAAATATTGCACGACGCATGAGGTTCACCTATTGACAACTCACCACATTTCGCATTGCATATGAATGATGCCCCTCGGGGTTACATGCTGAGCACACGTGAAACAGACCCTTCATCAACAAAACCGAGGGTTCAAGAGTCCACCCTGCATGGGCGTATTAGGCGAGCCAATGAGTGAAAAGAAATCATTTCTATCCCGTAACTGGGAAGCACAACATGGGAAACAGTACGGCATCACTGCTGTCGTTTCTGGAGCAAGCGGCATTCTGCTTGGAATTTGCGCCTACCAACTTTTATTCCTCCAAGACCACCCTGATTGGAGCCAACACACAGGGTTAGCCCTAACGATTGGGTTTTTTGCTGGCATTGTTGTTCTCCTCTCTTTCCCGGAGTTCCTGCGATTCAGAGGGCACATCGTCACGCTTGAGGAAATAATGGAGATACAATCTACCGCAGAATTGCGCCGTCACAAAACCGAGGGCGACACGTCCGCACAAATTCTAGGAGCTGGGTATCTTGACCAGTGGAACGAATTCCTTGATAGCCGAGGCCTACGCCGCTAAGCATAGGGGAACAATATGTCGGACCAAGACCCGTTCAAAACCTTGGTCCTTGAGATTGGCCTCGCCATCGGTATGATTGCGTGTTTGGTCTTGGCTTTGTTTATTCACACCGGGTCAATGCCACCGCTTGTTGTGGTTGAATCAGAGTCAATGATTCACGATGAGAAAGGCGAAGTGGGCAGCATTGATGCTGGCGATTTGATCTTGGTTCACAAAGACCCTGCAGAGACCATCATCACTTTTGCAGAAGCCACCGATTCGAGTGATCCGTCCTTTGGATACGACCAACATGGGATGGAAGGAGACGTCATCATCTATGCCAAAAATGGAGAAAATGGGACACCCATCATCCATCGAGCGATCATGAGAGTTCTTGCTGCAAGTACTACGGTCCCTGAACGTGGAGAAGCGGAACCTTGTCCACTAAATTCATCATTTGATGAGGAACTTACGGCACCAGATGGGCTCAAGGGAGCTTGCATTTGGACCTGGACTGTCCCAGGGACATCAGCCATCAATGTCAGTACGGTCTCCATCAAATTTGACGGGGTTGATGCGGGGTATTACGACTGTAAGCGGCCTGCACACGGCAACGTTGAATCACACCTCGTCGTTTGGGATTGGCGACCAACGCACGAAGGAATCGTCACTCTTGGCGACAACAATCAATGCTCAGTTGACCAAGGTGCTTCAGTAACCAACGGGTCAGCCGGCGTTCACAGCCAGAGTGGAGTCGTGGGCCCCATTCGTAATGACTGGGTCGTGGGAATAGCGGGCGGGGAACTGCCTTGGATAGGGACTGTAAAATTGATGGTGGGCGGTCCGAATTCATACGGAACACAAGATGTCCCTGGCTCATCCTTTTTCGCCTTATTCACATTGATTGCATTGGTTCTCGTCTCGCCTCTATTTACGGAACGGTTGTTCAAGGAAATTCTGTCCGGCTCTCCAGAATTAAAAGAAGTTCAACTTGAAGATTCACTCAAAGAATCGGAATAGCCCGCGCGGTGTAAGGCTTCATCCATGGTCAACAAGCCACAAGCAACATCATGGGCTTCTCCAAGAGAAATTGTGAGGGCTCCTTTGGATCGTGTTCTGCTCAATCGCTGAGTATTTCGAAGTTCGCCTTCTGTTGGTTCAACCGTTCTCTTAGCGAGGACAGGTACACCATCCAATAAGGCAATTTTTAGGGCGGATGATGAGTGGTCGTGCCTTCCCGAACCCCTGCTCGTTCTGGACTCATTGACCTGTGAGACTTGGAAACCCTCGGAAAGCAAACGATTGATGAGGCGGTCGCGATGAAGCGGTGAGCCATGACCGATTCGGACATCAACGAGCTTTGGACTGTACACATGAACAAGACCAATCACGTGTTGAATGGCATCTTCTACCGATTCATCCTGAGATTTGCCAAGCAACATTCCTTCGACCAACCATGCACAACCAGGACGTGGCCCTGGGTCGATTCCAACCGTTAAGCGATTGACAACGTCCAACTCGCGAAACGAACGATAGAGTTGATGTATGGAATCAAGAACCGTGTCCGCCGTGGTTCCAATTCCATTCCCCCCCAAACGATTGACTTCTTCTGGCGTACCAAACCACCATCCCTCGGCCTCTGGTAATTCTTCATCTGCCCCAACCAATTGGGCGTTGAGGTGTTTCGCTTGGAGTTCTCGTAACAGGCGGTAAGCCATACGAAAGTCATCGGTCCGAACATACACCGTCTGCACATTGTTTTCTTGGAGCCCGCCCTGTTCTAATGTATCGGTTTATGGCTCATTGTGACCCTAACCAAAAACGATGATAACGTGAGGGTTTCTTCCGAAGTTATCAAGAACGATGGACAACGATGTTGA
>CAXAHZ010000137.1:0-4755 GCA_963968875.1 uncultured euryarchaeote | reverse complement strand
GATTTTTGCCATTCACGCTTCATCCGTTTTGGAGCATCCATAACAGCATCCATGCCTCGCTTGGAATCGATGGTTTTGAGTTGACCAACGACTTGGTCCCTCAAATTTCGCATTTTTTCAGCACCGGATTTGCGTCCGCTTGACGAGGGTGAAGTGTTATCGTCATCCGCCAAAATATGCACCCCTTGGTTGTGCCAAGGGTCCTTCATTCAAAGCCTTAATCCTCCATTGATGGCATTGAATCGATTCTTGTTTTCTAAATTTTCATGCGAGGGTTTCAAATGAGGAGCAGTCCAGCGCAGTTTGGACCCACTTCACTTACTGAGTCGGGGCCAGGTGAGGCACATGCCATCTCCAGCATTACCAGAAAAACGTTGGTCAATCGACCTAGAAAAAAGCATACAAGAAGCCCATTACGCTGATAATGACCTGTATACGAAACGTTACGGTTTCAAGCCAAATTCCGGTAAAGAAGTATTTGTTATCGACACGCCTCCACCCTACCCGTCTGGCACGTGGCACATTGGTGCTGTGGCCCAATATTCAATGATAGATGTGCTTGCAAGAAGTCAACGACTGATTGGAAAAGAGGTATACTTTCCTTGGGGAGTAGACCGAAATGGAATCAACATTGAATTCGTTGTTGAGAAAAATACCAAAAGGAAAATGAAAACCTATGATCGTGCTGAGTTTTTGGAACTGTGCAAAACCACCATTGAAACCTTTACAGAAGCAATGCGACACACCGCAAAGCGAGTCGGTTTATCGTGCGATTTTAGCCGAGAATACCTTACAGATGCCCCGGATTACAGAAGCGTAACTCAATCCATTTTCGTTGAATTATTCATGAAAGGCGATATTGTTGAGGACCTAAGACCCAATATTTACGACCCAGTTGAAGGAACGACCATTGCTGATGCTGAAGTGGAACGACTTCCTAGAAAGACCAAATTGGTTGATGTAAAATGGACCTGCGAAGATGGGACCGACCTGGTGATATCAACCACTCGTCCCGAAATGATCTGCGCATGCGGAGTTGTCGTTGTTCACCCTGATGACGAACGATACAGCCATCTCATCGGCCAACGCGTCCACCTACCCCTTGAGACCTCAGGTCGTGAAAAAAGCGTACCGATTATGACGCATCCATCTGTTAAATCGGATTTCGGAACGGGGATTTTGATGGTTTGTTCATTTGGAGACCAAAACGACGTTGCAGTGTTCAGAGAACTCGGACTAGCGCCATTCCAAGCGATTGATTTGGAAGGTAAGATGACAGACGTTGCAGGACCATTTGCGGGGATGAAGGTCATTGAAGCCCGCCATGCAGCAACAGAGATGCTTGAATCCCAGGGAGACCTCATCCAAGCAGTGGAACGTGACCAGGATATTCCAGTGTCGGAACGAGGGAAGAATCCAGTTGAAATTATCCTTCTCAAAGAATGGTATGTGCGCCAAACTCACATCCAAGACAAGATGAAAGAACACATTGAAGAAATTGAATTCCATCCTCCACGCAATCGTCAATTCCTTTTGGATTGGATGGATAACATCAGCATTGATTGGCCGATTAGCCGGCGTCGCTGGTACCATACTGAGATACCCATTTGGTACAGTAACGACGAAACAAAGGTCGTCATACCACCTTCGGGTTCATACGTTCAACCGTGGAAGGAAGCGCCACCAAAGGGCAGCCGGGTATTGGACCGAACCACACGAGAAGATCTCGGTTCTTACCAAGACCTCAAAGAGAGTCTTGGTGAAATTACAGGTGAAGAAAAAGTATTTGATACGTGGATGGATTCTTCAAATTCTAATCTATTTGTGAGTGGATATCTCAACCATCCCGAGGTGTTTGAGAAGGCGTTCCCAACGGCGCTCCGACCGCAAGGTAAGGAAATCGTGCGCACGTGGTTGTATTACACGCTTCTGAAGTCAACACTCGTACTGGATAAGCCTGGGTTCCAACATGTTTGGATCGACGGATTGGGCATGGACCCGTGGGGTCGTAAAATGAGTAAATCCCTAGGCAACGGTATTGACGCAGATTCTGTACTTGAATGTGGAGCAGGTGGTAGAACCGGCTCATGGAAGGTCAAAGGACCTGACAAGACAGTAAGTTTGCGTGCCAACAAAATTGGAAGTGAATGTTTCAGATTGTGGAAAGCATGCAATGCACAAGTTGGTGATGACTTCCACATCAATCCCGAAGAAATTGAGAAAAAGTATTTCGGAGTACTTACAAAATTGTTCAATGTGGCTCGATTCGCATCCCAATTTGACGTTCCCAAACATTTGGATGAAGAACCGAAACAATTGGAGCCTGAAGACCGATGGATTCTTGCAGAATTCCAGAACACAATGAAAACAGTTCGTCAATCTTGGAATGATTTGGACATTTATACAGCAACTCAATCCCTCAAAACATTTGGAACTGGATTACTACCAAGCCATTATCTTGAGATGGTGAAATCACGACTTTACGATGATGATTCCGCTGCTGCTTGGACCCTTCACCGTGTTGTACGGGACTTTATGGCTGCATTTAGCCCGGTGTGTCCATTTTTCACCCATCACATTTCCCAAACAGTTTACGGTGCCTCTGCAGTTGATGTTGATGGATTCCCAACTGAAGCTTATGCCAGCGTTGGGTCAGGTACTGAAGAAGGAACAAGACTCTGCAGCCTCTCGACGAAGATACAAGAATTCAACGGGGAAGTTTGGGGTGCTAAGAAAGAATCCGGCACATCTCTGAATCAACCCATACAGGGTATTGCGATTCCGCAAGAACTGGCGGAATTTTCTGGAACCCTGACACGAATGCACAAATTGGAATGATTTACTCGTCCTCTTGAAACAACATCATTTGTTTTGAAGGTGGGATTTCCAACTGACCCAGTCTGAAGCCGATAAGACGAACCGACGCTGTGGAATCAACGTTCATCGCAAACAATTGGCGGGCAAGCCGTAGAAAGACACCTTCGTCGTCCATGGCTACCGTTATGCTCTTGCCCGAGGTATGGGTTTCAAATCCAGTGTAGCGTATTTTTACCTCGCCGAGTCTGCCTGAAACCCCAAGTTCTTGTGCCCGATTCATAACAAGATTCACGAGAACCTCGAGTTGATGCATTACAGATTCATGATCACTTTGGTCGGTTTCAAAGGTATGTTCCTTTCCGATTGATTTTCTACTTCGTATTGCGCTTACTTCGTTACTGCTATCACCCTCAACGACCCGTTTGAGCCAGGAAGAGAACCGCTCTCCAGCAATTCGGGCAAGGGCTAATTCTCCCAATTCATACGCCTCATCAACGGTGGTAATTCCCCATTCAGCCAGTTGTGTGGCCCGTTTGGGTCCGATTCCTGGAACCTCTCGTATCGACCTTCCAGTAAAAAAATCTTGAATTTCATCTGGCATGATGCGAAAAATACCCTTTGGTTTTCTCTCTTCACTACCCATTTTTGCAAGGATTCTTGTTGGTCCGATGCCAAACGATGCAGATAAATTCAGTTCCTTTTGTACGTCGCTTTGAAGCCCCCTTGCCAGGGCAAGTGCACGGTCCCAATCCCCATCCACTTCCGAAGTTACATCAAGGTAGGCTTCGTCGATACTCGCTTGTTCAAAAATAGAAGAAGACCTTTTCAAAATCGCCATGACCTTACGACTGGCTCTAGAGTACAATCCACGGGTTCCCGATATGTACCTTGCACTCCCAAAAGGAGCCCCTGGGCAACGGCGCCATGCCTCCGAAATGGGCATCGCAGACCTCACACCAAATACTCTAGCAGCATAATTGCAGGTGGAAACAATTCCCCGTCCTCGCCCTTGTTTAGGGTCTGAACCGATGATAAGAGGAATTTCATCATCAAAACCATGATGGAGAACTTCAACCGCAGCGAAAAAAGCATCAAGGTCGCAATGAATCAGAATCTTGTTCAAGGGAGAACCGTTATCTTTCACCTTTACCACATTCCATATTGTGAGTCAAAAGTGCTTGAAGTTGTCCATGAACCCGTGCATTATTTATCCTCACAAAAATTGTCGATTTACCGTGAAATCACAATCTTCGCCATCCAATACCAACATGATGTTTGAGACAATATCGGATCCAACACGTGCTTGTGCTTCAATGGTAGCCGCCCCGACATGAGGAGTTCCGTGAAAGTTTGTCATTTGGAGCAGTGGATGCTCGGGAGAAACAGGTTCTGTCTCAAAGACGTCAAGAGCTGCTGAGGCCAAATCTCCGGATTCAAGAGCATTTGCAACTGCATCCTCGTCCACAATTCCACCTCGTGCACAATTAACGATATGGTTCCCACATTTTGAACCGTCTCTGCCTATTTTAGGCATCATTGAGATTCGTTCCGAATTGACGAGGTGGTATGTTTCATCCGTTAGATTGCAATGAATGGAAATGTGAGTACAATTTGAAAAAAGTGCGTCAACGGTCTTGTGCAATCGCGTATTTTGAGATTTAGCAATTTTCGGCGGCAGATACGGGTCGTATGCATGTACTTCCATACCAAGGGCTTGTGCAACCACTCCGACAGATTGCGCAATCCTACCAAAACCAATCAGTCCAAGGGATTTACCAAACAACTCGGAACCCTTCAGGGCTTTTTTCTCCCACAATCCTTGCCGAAGTCCTCGGTCAGCCCTCGGAATATAACGAATGGAGGCCAAGAGATGGCCAAGTGTCAGTTCTACAACGGATTGAGTACTGGCTCTAGGAGCATTGACCACCGCAATCCCAG
>CAXAHZ010000136.1:0-4844 GCA_963968875.1 uncultured euryarchaeote | reverse complement strand
CTCATGGCCGCTTTGGACATGAGCAATGGACAGATCACCCACCATTTGCGAATTCTAGAGAACGAAGAGAATGTTTGGAGGAAAAAAGACGGACGTCTTGTTCGCTTCTACCCGTTCACAAATCAACTCCACCCCAACATGATTGAGGAGGACCTTCCGGTACCGCCACTCTCTCCCGACCCAAACAGTCTGCAGGGCAAGATTCTCAGCCTTTTAGATGAAGACGGTCAACTCGGCGGATTCCCTACCCAAGCAGAACTCGCCAAACGATTGGAAAAGAGCCAACAATTGATTTCGCATCACCTGCGCACATTGCAGAAATACGGACTCGTAGAGCGCAGGAAGATGGGTGTAAAGAACCGGTACAAACTCACACGAGAGGCAATCTTCCTTATGGAAACGAGCCTTGATTTTTCACGGGATTGAATCCATTCAATCCCGCATTCAAATAATATCACTAACCTGATAATTTACTCGTTCTTAAGCGAGGTATTGATATCATGAAGGCGGCTGGCCAAAACCGTCCAGTGGACGGTGAACGCCAATGTCAAGTGAAATGCTTCCTGTTGACGAGGTTGGTTGGCAGAAAAAATGGGATGAAGCGGACCTGTTCAAAGCCAGCCTCACCGGGGACAAACCGACATTCTACTGTTTGGAGATGTACCCGTACCCATCTGGAAAAATGCACATGGGCCATGTCCGAAATTATTCCATTGGAGACGCTGTTGCTCGTTACAAACGCATGATGGGGTTCGATGTCCTTTACCCAATGGGATTTGACTCGTTTGGAATGCCAGCTGAAAATGCAGCGATCTCGGAAGGAGGTCATCCGCATGATATCACGGAACGTAACATGGTTTCAATTACCCAACAAATCAAGAGAATGGGCTTTTCTTATGATTGGAGCAAGACGCTCAAAAGCCACGACCCGCGATATTACAAATGGAATCAGTGGTTTTTTACTAAATTTTACGAAAACGGTCTTGCACGAAGAGAATTTGCTCCCGTAAATTGGTGCAATGT
Organism: uncultured euryarchaeote; assembly: GCA_963968875.1. Classification (GTDB taxonomy): domain Archaea; phylum Thermoplasmatota; class Poseidoniia; order Poseidoniales; family Poseidoniaceae; genus Poseidonia. The sequence goes on along the minus strand of CAXAHZ010000136.1, from coordinate 3,821 downwards.
CTGCAACACCGTTCTTGCAAACGAGCAGGTCAAAGCGGGCCGATGTTGGCGATGCAGTGGCCCGGTTGAACAAAAGGGGATGAGCCAATGGTTCATCGACCTCCCCGCCTATGCTCAAGAATTACTCGATGGTTTGGACGGCATCAAATTCCCCGAGCATGTGAAGTCGCTTCAGCGTGATTGGATTGGTCGTTCCGAGGGAGCTGAAATTACGTTTAAACTGGCAGAATCCGAATCAAGTTTTGAGGTATTTACCACTCGGCCAGACACGCTTTTTGGTGCAACCTTTGTTACGCTCGCCCCCGAACATCCCCTCTCCGAGCAACTTGTTGCTGGGACTGAATTTGAGGAGAGTTGGAAAAAACTCTACGATGAGGTTGTGAACATGTCCGAATTTGACCGGATTAAAAACATGAACAAAAAGAAAGGCTTCTTTTCAGGCAAATTTGCCATTCATCCACTCACTGGGGACGAGGTCCCAATTTGGTTTGGTAATTTTGTGATCGCCACATATGGAACCGGGGCAGTGATGGCAGTTCCAGCTCACGATGAGCGCGATCATGAATTTGCTAAGATGTACGATATACCGATTAAGCGTGTTTTGGTCATGAAGGAGGATACTTTACCGGATGCGCCGCTAAATAGAGCAGAAATGGATGACGGGTGGATGGTAAATTCTTCCATTGAAGGTTTTGATGGATTGTACGGTCAAGAGGCACGTGAAGCGGTTTGCAGTGCACTTGAGGCGAAAGGTCTCGGTAATCGTAAAGTCAATTGGAAGATACGACCGTGGTTGGTTTCCCGCCAGAGGTATTGGGGCACTCCAATCCCAATCATTCACTGCGAGTCGTGCGGAGCGGTTCCAGTTCCCGAACAAGACCTCCCAGTAGAACTCCCCCGGGACGTGGTCTTTGGACATGGAAATCCGCTTGAGACCTCGGCTACCTTCGTAAACGTTCCCTGCCCCACATGCGGTGAAGATGCTCGTCGAGAAACCGATACAATGGACACCTTCATGGATTCGTCTTGGTACTTCCTAAGATATACTGATGCCATGAACGATGACGTTTGTTTCGATAAGGCAGTCGCTGACCGTTGGATGGGTGTGGACTTTTATTGCGGAGGTATTGAGCACGCCCAAATGCATTTGATTTACGCTCGTTTCATGACCAAAGCACTGAGAGACCTTGGTCTTACGAGCGCTGATGAACCGTTTAAGGAACTGCTCTGTCAAGGAATGGTCAACAAGTCCGCACCATATTGTGTATCTTGTGGGGTGACGCTTTCGGTTGACCATGCTGGTTTCCCATGCCCACAGTGTGACGAGCCTCTTGGGGAGCGTTCCGCCAAGATGAGTAAATCGATAGGAAACACTGTTTCTCCAGAAGCGATGATTGAATTGTATGGTGCAGACACCGTGCGTCTTTTCATTCTCTTTGCAGCAAATCCAATCGCTGGGATGGATTGGTCGGATACCGCTCTTGAGGCAAATCATCGCGTCATGTTGCAACTGCAGGCTTTTCCTGAACAAATGCAATCTTGGAACGGCTCATCAAGTCCAATGGATGCCTGGTTGACCGCCCGTTTCAATAAACGCATTCATGAATTTATTCAGGCCATGGATGCCTTTGACCTTCGTCGTTCGGTTGAGATTTCTCATTATGAAATTATCAAAGACATCAATTGGTACATCCGACGAGGAGGTCAAAACCCATCCATTGCGTCAAAGATACTTCCTCAATGGACACAAATGATTTCAGTTTCAACTCCCCATTTAGCAGAGGAGTGGTGGGCTTCACGGGACGGTCATGACGGTTCATATGTTGCGGAGAGTCAATTGGAATTAGCAGCCTCAGTTACGCCTCAAGATCGGCTTATTCTTGCATCAGAGCAGTATCTCCGCGACTTTTTAGAACAGGCCCGTAAGGTGCAACACATCGCCGAACGTCACTTAGGTGGGGAAGCCAATTCAGCAACCGTTGTCATCTCCCCGCCGTGGAAACGCGAAATGGCTCGTAGTGCCCTCGGTTTTATTTCCGAAGGCGGTCATCCGAAACAATTTGTCCCGGTCTTAGCACAAATGCCAATGGCCCAAGGAGAACGTAAGGGTGAAATAATGACGTTTTGGGGTAAGAAGATGCTCCCACAGGTGTTCAAATGGGACGACGCTTCAAGGGCAGTAATTGTATCCGAGCTTGATGAGCAACAAGTACTCCAAAACGCCTCAGACTTCATCGCCTCAGATTTGAATCTCAAATCCGTAGCGGTTGTTTTTGGTGAAAGTGATGCCGACACTACTGAACGTGCAGGCTCAGCAATGCCGCTTTCGCCAGCCATCGTGTACAGTTGATCACTCACTTTCGTCATCGAGTGATTGGATGTTAACAATGTCCTTTGGTCGGGTAGGAGGTAGCGGTGCAATCTGTGGGCGCCGCATGGTTGTAACAACTGCTAAGCCAACAAGTCCAGCAGCGAGAACAAACAATACCGACGTAAGGTCGATACCGTTTCCATCGTTTTCACTTGAAGCGCTGTCTACCGAAACTTCACAACCTCGGGTATCAACGATTCTTCCTGGACTCGTGTTAAGGCAGAAATCGTAAGCGTTGCTAATCCCATCATCATCATCATCGAGTTGATATTGACTGCAACCATCAAGATTTGCACTCTCTGTGCTTTTTGTGAGCGGGCAATTATCAAGGGCATCAAGCACTCCATCTTGGTCGTCATCATCATCTTCAATGGAATCAATACAACCGTCTCCATCTAAATCTTGACCTGCACTTGACCTGCCTATGATTCCCTTTGGACACCGGTCAATGGGGTCTTTGATTCCATCATTATCATCATCATCATCCTCATTACTGTCCAGACATCCATCTTCATCATGGTCCACGGTTGAGCCTTCCATGTACCATCCTTTTTCACCAAGCAGGCAGGAATCAAGACTGTCAACAATTCCATCGTTGTCATCGTCATCATCCATGGAGGCGTCTCTGCAACCATCGCGGTCGTAGTCGTTACTCAGTTCAGATTTCCAAGGGTTGAGGTCATTGGGGCATGCGTCATCTGGTATGCTAATTCCATCACCATCTTTGTCTTCATCGCAAGGGTCTCCGACCCCATCATCATCAAGGTCGGACTGTGTGGGGTTGGCTGCATTTGGGCAGTTATCCAGTTGATCAACAAAGCCGTCTTCATCAGCATCAATATCCGAGCAACCGTCCTGCTCCACATCGTTTTCAACAGTCGAGACCCACCCAATAGGGCCTCGTGGGCAGAGGTCATTTACATCGAAGATCCCATCAGCGTCATCGTCATAATCTTCGGTCGCATCACGACATCCATCATCATCGTGGTCGGTGATTGAACTGCTGATCCACCCAACAAAACTAGAATCACAATCGTCTTCAAGGTCGAGTTTTCCGTCGTCATCATCATCGTCATCACAAGCGTCACCGTATACGTCACCATCATGATTTTCTTGCAGTAGATTGGCAAGCCGTGGACAATTATCCATGCCGTCAACAATTCCATCCAGGTCAAGATCAGTTACATACATCCAAACACCCATGTCAAAACCATAATCGTGGTCGAGTTGGTGTGAAAGTACGGTAGCATCGTCGTTAGAAAGAAAACCCACAACAGGTGAGCCATCGGGACTAAATGCCAAGTATTGGGGTAGATCGTTCCCAGCCCCTCCGCCTGAAATTGCCCAATCCCAAGTTCCATTTACCAGCCTCTGTGCCAGGAAAATGTCGTAATGTTCACCATCGTTAATCCCGTCTTGATCGCTCATTGTGTTAACTCCGAGTGTGAAC
>CAXAHZ010000135.1:0-4866 GCA_963968875.1 uncultured euryarchaeote | reverse complement strand
TGTGACGGACCATGTGGCGTATATGACCCCGCAAGTGCACGAATTGCTGCAGAAGCAGTTCAATCCATGACCAAGAAAATGCTCGGTTTAAGCGGCTTTGATACCAGTGATCCCCAAGCCATGGCATCCTACCTAAACACCATGTCTCGTTACGCAGCAATCAAAGAAGAAGAGGCTCAGAAATGCAAAGATGAATTGCTTGTTCTATGGACGGACTTTTTCAAGCCTCAACATCTTGAAGGGAATCCCGACCTGCACGACACGTTCTGGCATGCCGCAAAACTATGCTCAGCATGCAAAGTAGAGGTTTCTGCACACCATGCACAAGAACTGATGGATGCTTGTGAAGCTATTCACAACATGTTTTGGGCCGTCAAAGGCCGAGAAGTTCCTTGGATTCGCGCTTCTTGAGGGCATCAAATGTCCGAACCCATTCAGGTTCGCATCAATGGCGACAGCATGTGGCCAACATACAAAGATGGGACTGTACTGGAATTTTTCAACATGGACCAAGATACTGTGCTTGGGATTGGGCATCTGGTCCTTTCCCACCATCCTCTCAAGAAAGATATTCTTATTGTAAAGCGTATTCATTCCATCGTCAAAGATCGTTTTTTCCTTGTTGGAGACCAGCCAGATCCGTTGGCGTCTGAAGATTCCCACAACTTTGGAACAGTTTCACGCTCAAGCATTGTAGCATACCATGTGGAATCGATGTGATGGCGGGCCTGACGGGGTTCGAACCCGCGGCCGATGGATTAAGAGTCCATCGCTCTACCTGACTAAGCTACAGGCCCATTCCGGCCTTCCGACTCGCATATTTAACCGTTCATGCCCATCCTAAAGCAGGGTCCCATCATGCTTAGGATTTCTCTAAAACCGAGACGCCATCCACGCCGGCAAGAATCACCACGTCGCATATGCTCGTAAACAATCCAACTTGGACTACGCCTGCAATATGGAGGAGTTGAGCCTCAGTAACGGTTGGTTGAGTAATGGTTGGGCCGGTCATAGCGTCAACGATGTAGTTCCCGTTATCCGTGGCCAGAGGGCCCTCGTCACCCTGACGGATGGTTGCTGAACATCCCAACACGTTCTCGATGGCATTGAGTGTCGTGCCGTGTGAAAACGGAGTTACTTCAATCGGAAGTGGAAAGGCACCGAGGCAGTCAACTTTTTTTCTGTCATCAGCAACCACCACCATTTTTGCAGAGGATTGAGCTACGACTTTTTCTCGTAAGAGTGCCGCACCGCCTCCCTTGATGAGATGGAAGTTTGGGTCAAACTCATCGGTGCCGTCAATGACAACATCCAGTCCGTCTAGATCATCCAATTGACAGAGTTTAATCCCTTGCTCCTTTGCAAGAACTTCTGTTGCGACGGACGTTGGAACTCCTACGATTTCCAAACCTTCTTCTCTTACCCTTCGGCCGAGTTCTAAGATTGTATACTTGACAGTTGAGCCTGTTCCAAGCCCGACTTTCATTCCACTTGAGACATAAGAACATGCGGCAATACCTGCTTCTTCTTTGAGTGATTCAACGTCCATATCATCCGGTTATGCACCCGCCCTATTGTATTTCTTCATCGCGTTTCAGCATGTACCTGCGTCCGAAGCCTTTAGACCTTTGAATTTGTGTCTAGGCCTATGAGGGGAGCGCACCGCAGTGGTGTCATTGCAGCCGGGCTGGTCACACTTTTCTTATTTTCATTGATTCCCGTGATTCATCCACCGACGGTTCAGCCATTATCGGGGGACGAACCATCCACTCCATTTGAAGCCTCAACTCTCGGCCAGGCAACTGCCATCACCGTCGGTTCATGGCCGGATGGCGCCAATCAAAGAGTGAGTATCTCGGTTCCTGACGGGCATGCCATTGAGACCCTTGAACTCGGAATTGAGGCATCTGACCTCAGTGACTCAGTTGCTTCATCATGGACTGAAGCAGGTGATTTTGACCAAGGCTCGGTATACGATGGGATGGATGTCAACGGTTCTGAATTAGCGCTATTACCACAGGGATGGACGTATGATTTTGAGGGCGTCAATCCATTCACACTCGGTGGAACAAATGTGTGGTACTATGGTGCTGATACGTCACTCGGTGCCGGAGGTGCGAACAGCGGAACAAGCGCAATATACACGTACAACGGCAATTATCCTACCTACATGGGTGGCCCGTATTGGGCGACTTCACCAGTAATGAATTGCGGAGGCTGTTCAGGGGCTTGGAATCTCAAATTCATGAAGCGACTCGGTGTTGAAAGTTCCTATTACGACCATGCATATGTTTCAGTCAAAAGTACAACTGGAAACTGGGTCAACGTTTGGTCTAACCCCCAGAGTACAATTAACGATGGAAGCTATACACAACAAACCGTTAGTATCACAAATTATGTCCAAAACAATCCGAATTTCCAAGTTCGCTTTGGATTGGGTTCATCCGATGGTTCGGTCCAGTACACAGGTTGGAATATTGATGATGTTGAAATTCTTCCCGCTGCATCTGGAATCTCCACTGGAGAAGGAAACTGGACTTCAAGCGCCTTTGGGCCAAGTGATTTGGGCCGGGGCGAGGAACGCTCTTACGGGTTCATGCACATGGACGCAACAATTGACCCATCATCTGTGTTCGAATGGCAACTCTTGGACGGCCAAACCATGATGCCCATACCCGGATTTGAACACATGACAGACACTCAAGTCGATCTTGGAATTATTGATTGGAGAGAATACCCATCGGCCCGATTGCAGATTCACATGCTCCAGGGGTCAGGTGGCGGCGTGTCTAAAATTCGCAGTATTTCGTTCGACGGTCAGATTTCTAAGACCTTTGATACCGACCCTAGTGCCAATGGATGGGACATTCAATCGGGTGCATGGCAATCAAGTGGAGTCATCAGTAGCAGCGGGGATACTACTTCTGAAGTGTACTATTTACGGAGTGGTTTTTCAGCGGTTAAAACTGCAAACTTAGTAACTGGACCTGGCTTCATGGAAGTGACAACAGACGGTGGAGATACCTGGGCCCCTCTCGATTCTCAAGGCAATCTCAATTTTGATGAGCCGAAATTTATGGCGCAATTTAGAATGCGAAGCTCTGGAGGAACCTACTCTTGGGACGCCTTTGAGGTTGAACTTGTCCGAACTTCCGTGGTTCACGGTCTTAGATTTGATATTGGATTGGATGGCATTTCAGAATGGTCCCTTGAAAGGAACGGCCTAGGCTCTCTTGGGTTGCAGGATGAATTGCTGAACGGAGACAAGTGGGACCTTCTCGCGACTTCTCCATCAGGAACAGCTAACTTTGATGTGGCTCTTCCAACCGATGGAGTTGACGCATTCCAATTTGCTGTTGCCTCCCCTTCAGCCGAACTCTCTAATCCATTCATGGCAATGTCAGTGAACGGCCAAGACATCCTCAATCGTGGACTTTCCAATCTTCAAGATCTTCAAATCCTCACCTTAACCGATGCTGAACTAAATTCCCTGAATACCGGCCTTCAACAAGCAACAAATACCGTTGGTATATCCTCTTTGGAAATGGCAACCCTGCAAATCCGTATCGGGTCATCGCTTTCTTCTGGAGACGTACTTCTTGGAGGTATATTGTCGCCGTATAACAGCAGTTTGACCCTAAATTTGAATGCTGCTGACCCCCTTGTTATTGGTCTTAATGATGCGTTGACAGGCGTCGTTGCCGTCCAGGGTGAGAAAGAAATTACTCTTCCAGTTCGTATGGACGGCACGGGTTCGATTTTGCTCACGGTAAACGATGTTCAAACACAGGCATCGGTTGAGCCAATCTCAATAATTGTGAACAATGTAAGCAACACACTCGTTCCAAGCAACGATTGGATTGAAACGACATCTACTTTTGACTTCGCAGGAATCAGTGTCACGGATGCAATAACTCACGCTGAACAATCATCTTGGGAAGTTGAATTGAATCTCATTGCACCAACTTCTCAAGCAAGTATTCGTTGCCCAGTCAACGCTCTGCCGATTTCACCAATTACCCTTCCCGCTTGCACGTCAACGGGAATCCCTTTGATTTGGTTTGATGATGGTGATTCCGGGTCAATAGATGCCATTGGCTCAGGGAGTTTCTTGGAACTCCATCATAGGTTTAAATTCCCAGATTCTTGGAACGACGAACCCTCTGCGGTCATTGCTGTAAATCTTCTCGCACCATCCGGACCAATGTTGCCTGTTTCTGCCAGTTTCGGTCTTGGTAATGACCAAGGTGTGGAAAATGACATATCCCTCGAATCATGGTCCGTACTTTCAAGCAATGGAATTCGTTCTACGCCAAGTCATAATTATCTAAGAGCGGGAGAAGTCGTTAACATTGAAGTCGTTCTTGGATTTGAAGGAAGCGATGAAGGCACGCCTCGGTCCGGACAAGCCTTGGTCAGGTTTTTGGTCGATGGTTCTGAATATGCAACATCCTCATCTTACAGCAACGGTGTCGCACTCTTCCCGTACAACATTCCGACCGGTCGCTCTTCAATGGAACTAGGAGTGGAGGTCATCCCACTTCGGGGTCAAGGAGCCGTATATCAGGTGAACACATCGTTTACATTCCTCTTTGACAACGTTGCGCCTACCCTAATTAAATCGGATGTGGAGACCTTTGACCATCGGGAGTCAAGTCCAATCACTCCCCTTCACTTTACCATCAGTGACCGGCCAAATCTACCAACACACGCCAAAGGCTATGTTTGGACGTCCTGGCTTGACGATGCGGACCAAGATGGAACGATGGACTACGATGAAGTTCGTATGAATGACCTAATCCAACCAGAAGACTTGACTCCTCTCATGGATGACTATTCGCTTATTCTCGATACTTCTGATGGTAC
>CAXAHZ010000134.1:0-4886 GCA_963968875.1 uncultured euryarchaeote | reverse complement strand
GCCTTGAAGTTTGGTTGAGCGGTTCAAAAGCGATGCTTCTTATCCTGTCGCACGCGTGTTAACAACATGAGCGGCGAAGCCCCAATTCCGGACAATTCGCCCGAACGAATTGCCTGGCTTGCAGAGCAGATTGCTCATCATTCAAACCTCTATTACAATCTGGCAAAGCCGCAACTTTCTGATGCTGAATTTGACCAACTTTGGGACGAACTCAAACGGTTGGAGCCAGACCACCCTCAATTGGGGCGCGTTGGTGCCGATATTGCACCGGGAAGCATCAAGGTTGAGCATTTATTCTCTATGAGGAGTTTGGATAAGGCCAATAAAATTGAAGAATTGTCACACTTCGTTCATTCAACAGCGCAAGAAGCGACCCGCTTCCTCTCCCAACCGAAGCTGGACGGGTCCGCACTCTCGCTAGAATACAGGGTTGGCCGCTTGGTTCGGGCGGCAACTCGTGGAAGCGGTGAACGTGGAGAAGATGTTACGCGCAACGCCCGTAAGATCGCCAATATCCCAGAAACTCTCCCGCTCCCGGTTGACATTCATGTTCGGGGAGAAGTCGTCATGCCTCTTTCAGTATTCGAATCCACCTATCGGGACGTATCACCAAATCCTAGAAATCTGGCAGCCGGAGCATTGCGTCAAAAACACGACGATGGAAAGGCAGATGCAAGCGATCTGGTCTTCCAGGCATACGATGCTAAATTTCCCATTGGAGCCGATCGCCATCCAGAAAGTCAATCCATTCCATCGTTTACCTACGATACCGAAGTACTTGCTTGGATGGAGAATACACTGAAGATTCAGCCAGCCAAATGGGCCCTTCACGAGTCAGATAGCTCCGCATCTGTCGGCCAACTATTGTACGAGCAATCACAACACTGGTTGGGGCAGAGAGGGGCATACCGCTTTGAAATCGATGGAGTGGTTTTCAAACTTGACCACTTGGAACAACGAGAAACCCTGGGCATGACGGCTCACCACCCGCGTTGGGCACTTGCATGGAAATTTCCCCCCGAGGAGGCAACTTCTGTTTTGATGGGGGTCGAATGGCAAACTGGGCGCACCGGCAACATTACTCCAGTGGCCCGTATTGCCCCTCAACGCGTAGGAGGCGTGACCGTTGAAAACACAACGCTTCACAATCTTGGGGAAGTAGAACGGTTGGACCTCAAAATTGGAGACAAAGTTCTCATCGTCCGACGAGGAGACGTGATCCCCAAAATCGAACGAGGTCTTGGAAGGGCTTCAAAATCTGATCTTCATGAACGAGTCCACGCTACCGGTGAACCCTATTCCGCTGCACTGCCCGAATCAATTGCGATCATCCCCCCTGAACGTTGTCCTGCATGCGAAGGAAAGATTGAGATTGAAGGTGCTTTTCTCAAGTGCCCAGAATTGTTTTGCGTTGCCCGAACAAGTCGTGCAATACTCTACTGGTGCAGGTCCTTGGAAATGGACGGTATTGGCGAAAAGCTCGTTGAGCAACTGCTTGATGAAGGCATTATCGCCACGGTTGCGGACTTGTACAGATTAAATTTTGATCAATTGATGGCTTTGGAGCGAACAGGGGAAAAATCCGCCAACAATGTCCTGTCGGAAATATCAAAATCAACAACCATGGTTCTTGGAAGATTCTTGCATGCTTTGGGTCTGTCAGGAATTGGCCCCGAATTAGCAAACGCAATCGCTACGAAACTCCGTGACGCAACGGGACTCATACAGTGGCTTGACTCAGCACACGCCGTAAAAGGAGATGCTTTGTTCGGGCCGCATCATGCCGATAACGGGAAGGCTCACGACCACAATGAAGCCATACGAGGCTTGATGGAAATTGACGGAGTTGGTTCAATCGTAGCTCTTCATTTCAGAGACGGTTTACAACAACGGCGAGCGATGCTCGATGATTTATTGACACTGGTCGTCGTCCAAGAACAACCATCCATAGCCTTTGGAGGTCCATTTGACGGCAAAACATTCTGCCTAACCGGTACGCTAAGTAAACCACGAAAGGAAATACAACAACTGATCCAAAATGCAGGCGGAAAGGTGGTTGGCAGTGTTTCGGAAAAATTAGGTGTTTTGATTGCGGGTGAAAAGGCTGGCTCAAAGATGACAAAGGCAGAGGCCCTTGGTGTAACAATTTGGAGCGAATCAAACCTGATGGCAGAACTTGAATCACAAGGTGGAGATGAATCTGAAGATGCTCCTGAACAATCAAGGCAACCAACGCTTCTTGATTTCTAGAGCAATCAACCGTAAAGCATGGCGTTACTTGTAGGTGAATTGTCTTCGCTCTTTCCTGCACTGTCCATCAGCGCCTTGAGTTGCGCCTCAAGTTTTTCTGCCTCCTCGATGAGAGGTTGGTTTGGAAGGTCAATGCTTGGAAGAAGGGTGTTCAATTTCTCAATGAGTACAGCGGCTGCCCGAGCGTCCGGCCAACGAGGGTCTGCTTCAACCATGAGTGACATGGTTCCGAGACCTCTCCGGGTGGCTTCACTTAGAATTCCAGCATTCATCCCTCGGATGACACCTTGCTGAAGCAGAGGGACGTCCATTTCTTTGAGCATGTCTCGAACGGTTTCGTTGCATCCGATTCCAACTAAGTCAATTCCTTCAGTGTCTTCGTACTCAACAACCGGCTCAACACCGTCCATGTTGCTTTTCATCCCAGCCTTAGCGAAGGCGTCAATGACGATTCCAGCCAGTACTTTGTGCTCCTTTGACCATTCAAACAACGCCCACACAATTTTGTGGACGAGAGGCTCAGGGACCACCATTTCACTCATGAGCAAAATAACTTGGTCACAACCATCTATGCTGCACTGTGGCTTGCCTGCGTAGGCCCGAATGGGTGGCAGCGGGACCCCGTCCTGAATGAGGGAAAGTGTTGGTAGCCGGTCATCGACCAAGCCACCCACAAACTCCAATTCAAGATGGTCGATCAAATAGTGGGCGACGATGCTTGAAACCATGCCCACGCTTGGAAAGCAAGCAATGACCATTGAGTTTTCGGGTTCTATGGTTGTATTGATGCGAAGGCTAGGTCCATCCATAAGCCTCGCTAGTGGTCCTTCGTCTTCAACGCTTTGGCTTCATGCTATCAAAGGCTTCATCATTGACGAGGTCGACCCTGCTACATGAGCGATGAAGCGGACCCACTGCCACGCCCGCACTACCTCTCTCCTTCAGCATGGAATCGATATGAAACATGCCCGAGGATGTATTGGCTTAGCCGGCAAGGTCTGCCCCGTAAAGCAGGCATGGCTGCCTCACTGGGTACGGCAGTTCACGCTTCGATTGAAGACGTGCTCAACATGGATTTGTCTGGCCGAGACGATGGCCAGACGGGATGGCTACCGAGGGAAGCCGAAGGGTTTCTGAAAACACGATGGGAGGAGGAAAAAGCTGCTTTCATGGCGACGCCTCGTAGACCTGACTGGAAAGAAGACAAGTGGAAGGAAGCTCTCAAACAACAACGCGGGGGGATCGTGCTTCTTCTCGATCATCTCGGCGCACGGGAATTGCCTCATGAGGGCATTACCGTAGCACTTTGGAAGCGCTTGCAACAACTCACCATCGCCGTAGAAGGGGAATTAAGAACAAGCGATGGAAGGTTGATGGGGCGTTTGGATTTACTCTTTGCTGACATTGATGAACAAGGTAAAATGAAGGGTTGGTTGGTTGCAGACTTGAAAACAGGAAATGCACCCACGAAGGAATTGAAAACGGAGGTAAACCGCCAACTCCGAATGTACCGTGATATTATTCTCGCTAACAATCCATCAGCCCCACCAGTTCGTACCGAGGGATGGTACACGAAGACTGCCAGCAAATGGTCTGCAGAAGGGCCGAGCGTCCTCGAGGATGCCTATGCGGCATGGGAAGCAACACAGGCCACACCAATTCCAATGGAAGCCACACCAGGACCCGATAGTTGCGGCGGCTTTTGTGATTGGAAGGCATGGTGCCCTCATTGGTGGACATGGCGTCAAGAATCAGGGACCCTCCATAAAGGAGACTTCAGCGATTCAGTGGTCCTTCTTCACCAGTACGACGAGGTTAGTGGAGTTGGCGTGCTGGAAATTTGTGAACCGCTCAACGAATCCGGCCGAGCAATCCCTACAGGAAACCAAGTGCCAGCCAAATTCGACGGGCGCGGAAAAGATGCTCTTGAAGAATTACGGAGCAAGGGCCACCAAGGCCCGCTCTTCCTTGGCTCCATCATGACCGCCCGACGGTCGTGGCGTATTGGCCCATGGTGCGATGTTTTACCTTGGAATCCACTGCCAGACGACGAACCCTATGAACGACTTTCAGCGTAAATGTTCACGTAACAATTGGCGGGTTTCTTCGCATTCAATTCCTTTCGGAGAAAGCAACCACCCGACATAGGACGGGTCAAGAGTTTGAATTTCTGTCAGATGTTTGCCACGATGGCGTCCAAACGCAATGACATAATGTTCACCGTCTTGGCGAACTTTACCCAATGAATCAACGGGTTCAAGATCATTTAAACCGCGACCAAGTTCTGACGCGTCACTCTTTCCTTCACCGTGAACAATCCATCGTTCAAGTTCAGAAAGAGAGCGGCGGAACGAGGGAGCATGCTCAACCGAAAGTCGCCAAAACAGCAAGAGTGTTGCAGCTGCATCAGCCGCTGCCGTGTGGGCTGCTTCCAAGCGAATACCATGCCTACTGCAGAGCGAGCCAAGATTGTGAGGGCGTGGAATTTTGAGTCTCCGAACCAGTTCAAGCGTATCCATGATCGCTTTTGGTCGGGGGCAAAGTCTTCCCAATCGAAGGTATTCTTTCTCCAGCATTGCATAGTCAAAATTACGAACATTGTGTCCAACTAAAATAGCCCCATCGATCAATTCTGC
>CAXAHZ010000133.1:0-4916 GCA_963968875.1 uncultured euryarchaeote | reverse complement strand
AGCATGAGAACCGGAGCATTCACTCCGATTTCATTTGCTTATCGTCAAGCGGTCATTGTTGCGATTGGGCATACTGAACTGCATATTGTTGAGCATAGGCCGCTGCGGTAGCAGCGTCGTAGCCTTGGCCAACAAATTGCTGATAGTATTGCTCGTAAATCGCTTGGTCAAATCCACCAGCAGCAGGTTGTGCGGCAGCAGGTTGTGCTGCTGCAGGTTGTGCTGATGCCTGAGTACCTCCTCCGACATATTGTGCTGCGAACGCCCGAGCAGTTTCTTCAGGGTATCCTTGAGCGATGAGTTGCTGGACGTACTGCTCTGTTGGGTCAAGTGCATCGGTGCCAAAGGCTCCGGTCAATCCATCAAAGGCATCTTCCTTGTCTCCGCCACGGCGCATGAACATCAACGTTCCAACAATGATCAGCAGAAGGAGTGCGCCTCCTGCGGCAAGCATTGTAGCGTCAAGGCCTTCTGTACCGCTATCCGTACCGTCTCCAGTCTGACTTGCATCAGTCCAGGTTCCAGTTATGGGGTCATAGGTCCATAAGCCGCTCCATTCGCAATCACCGTTTTCATCAAGAATCCAATTTCCACCTGCTGCTTCTGCTGCTGCGTCAATTTCAGTGCCTTGACAAATCGGGAGGTTAATCTCAATCCATCGTGTAATTCTGTCATCATCGTCGGCAAGTACATTCCCTTCATAGATGAGGATGTAAACCTTCACTGTATTCGAGGTGTTGGTATAGAGTCCTTCTACATTGAGCGTTAGTTCCCAGTTGTCTCCATCTGCGAGTACTCCGGTCTTTTCCCAAAGTTGGTTGTTAACACCAAGGGATTCCTTACTCAGTTTGTACTTTTCAAGAGTATCGAGACCGAAGTCTGAATCTGAAAACGCAGCCTCAATGTATACGTCACCGTCTTCAGAACCGCTTAGGATTTGTCCGCTGAGGGTAATCGTATTGTTGACGAACCGGGAGTTGTTCAGGTTGTCTTGGTCCCAAGTGATTTCCACTGGTTCGTCACCCATGCCCTCTTCAAGGATAACGAAGTACATGCGGTATTCCTCTGAGACTCGTCCAGCCTTGTCGGTTACTGTGAGTTCAATCTTGATTTGATTTTCAATGGATCCGGTATCGTCAACAGTGACGTTCTGGAATTTGTAAGACCAAAGTCCACCGCTTGCTGCAGTCTGGGTGTATGTGGCTCCATTTAACGGGAAGTCATCCTTTCCGTATTCGGCGTCGTAGAGTACCGTCCACTCATAGGTTTCAATTCCGTTTCCGGAAAGAGCATCAGCATCCGATGAGTTGCTCGCATCAAGGTGGACGACAAGTTCTCCGTCATCATCGTCGAGTACGACGCGGTATACATCGTAATCAACGTTCTGGGAAGTGTAAGGGTCTCCCATGCTGATTTGATTTTCGTATTCATCACGCATATCAACTTCAGCATCTGCGATTGGATTGAATTCGTCTGCTTCATCATCGTTTGTCTGAACGGTGACTTCCAACTGACGAGAATGCCCTGCATCATCATGAAGGAAGAGCGTAATGTGCCATTCTTCACCCTGAGCACATCCAGTTTGGGAGGCTAAGTCTTCTTTGCAGAATTTCATCACAGGCGCATTCTCTGGTGTATGATCCGTTCCAGAAGCCATGTTTGCTTCATCCCAATTTGTAGGGCCATCAATGACCCAATCTGCGTCAAGGGTAGCGGCGGTTTTGGTCTCGAAGCCGAAGGTTAGCGTTGCATCGCTCTTCATGTAGCGGACCTTGTACTCGTTTGTGTTCAGATCTTTGCCAGGGACTTCACCGTTGATGGTGATTTCTTCGCTATCAAAGTCTACTGGGTAAGGAGACACTTGGTACTTCAAGAGGTTTCCAAGCAATGGGAAGGTTTGGCTGTCGGCTCTTTCAGAGTGGCTTCCAACATCAATGGTTGTCACAATCATTCCACCTTGCGAATAACTGCAAACACCCAAAAGTGTGTCACGGATGTCATCGTTTGAACGTATAATTCGCTGGAATTCTCCACCGTCTTCCATGTATCCTCCGTTACATACGGTTGGGATTTCGGAGCTGGTAACACTCGTGGTCCCAAGAACACCTGTCGATACGACTGAATCTGCGTCAAATCCTTGGAATGCATTGGAGTCAATGTTTTCCATGATCGGGTGGTATGGGTCAGCAAGGTCCATCTTAGCGTAGGTGATTCTCTTATCCTCCTGTGTCTTCTCGTTGATGTCCATTCTAAACGGTAGTCTGGATGTAGAATCATCCCCGTAAACTTGGTCACCGTGCGGTGCAAAGTGAGCTTGTAGTGTACCACCCGCAGACATGAAGTTGGTGAGAACCGTAGTGCGTGAACCGTCACCGAGCTCAGCGTAGTATCCATCGCCTCCCTGATCGATATCCTTTGCCGAATTCAAGTCCTGCATTGGTAAGACAATCTTGTCGTAGTGAGCGAACCAACCAGCATCAAAGTACTTCTCCCAGTCTCCGATTTCATATTGAGTGTAGCTCATGTTTAGGATCGCCAAGTCTTGCTTGATCTTGGTTGTCTCAGTCGAAGTACCGGAGAGTATTGCCACGTCGACCTTGTCTGCAAACTTGGCATGGAAGAAGCGTACATTTCCTGTTTCGGTACCGTCATCAAGTTCGCCATAGAAACTGATGTTGTATTCGTGTCCGTCTTGCCATCCATTCCATGGTGTAAAGGAAACATCGGTTTTTTGTTGATTCTCAAGAGATATTGCATTTCCTGAGGAGACCTGGTGAACGGTACTTCCATCCGCCATATCAACGACCTTCATGAAGAAGATGTAATCTCCAGCAAGAACACCGTTTTTCGCTTGAAAGTCCCATGAATGAGTCAATGCACCGTCAATAGGTAGAACGCATGAAAACGTTTGGTCCTCATGGCATGCGAGTTTATTCGGTTCACGGATTTCAATGTCCACAGACTCAACGCTGAAAATGACGCGCTTGATGTTGTTCCAAGTTCGGACTTCTTCGTTGTTGTACCAGCTGGTTCCGGCCGTAGTATTGTCAAAGATGGTTTTTATGTCAACCCGATATACTCCTGATTCGAAATCGTGACTGGCGATAACAGTGGTTGCTACGTCTTCAGCGTCGACTCCTGTGCGTGATCCCGTGTAAGTTGCGTCTTCAACGAAGGTGTATTCTTGCAAGGAGATGTTGTTGAAACCAATACCCTTGAATCCGTCATTGATTCCGTTTCTTCCATCCTCGTCGGAGTTGAAAACAAACTTAACATCAACTTTACTTCCGGCGAGTGACATGCATTCATTGGCCCATTGACTTGAATCAAGAGACGAACGATTTTGGATGTACAAGTGAGTTAAATCAAGACTTGCGGTCTTGACAAGATCTTCTGTGTTGAAGAAGATAGGATAGTTCCCACCAGTCCCCTCTTCATCACCTGGGTCTCCAATGCCTTCAATTTCAGCAAAGTCTGTTGATTCAGAGGCGTTAACAATGTTGTCGCCATTGTCATCATTTTGACATGTTCCGTCCTCGTTGTAATCGTTCCATTGCCCGAGTACGAGGGCAGAATGTTCGGTGGATATATTGGTACCGTTAGAGAGATTTTCATAGGTGGTGTAATCAATTGTCATCTGGGCAGAATCAGTCGGGTCGATTTCTCCATCTTGATCAGTGGTGTAGAAGGTATCTGCATAGTATTCAAAGTTCAACGAAATAAAATCTCCGCTCATGTTCCTGAGGTCAATGTTAGGGACAATGAGCGTTTCGTTTTCCCAAGCGTCATCGTATCCATTGACGGATGTGTCGCAGGGGTGGCCAAACCAATATGCGTGACTGTTGAAAATCTTGGTTGAGCATGAGTTCTCGTTGTAGACCACTCCTTTTGCGTTTTGATTTTCCTGGTGAAGAACTCCTGAACTATCTGGGATAAATGTGATGTCACACACTGCACGGTTAGTTCCTGGTCCACAGTACACATCGGATGGCGTTGCAGAAGAGACGGTAGCTTCTATATCAAAGTCTACTTCTGTATTGCCCCAGTTGTTTGTTGTGACCCCGATGTCAAAAGTTCCTTGAGCGTACAATCCACCTGGTGTGAATCCTACGATGGCCTCCACGGCCGGGTCAAAGAGATTGAATGGGGTCACGAATCCTATCGCATCATCGTTGATGTCTTGCTCATCCCACGCATTGTTGGAGATGATGGCAGAGATTCTGTAAGTGGTATCGTTGAGGAGGTTTGCTTGTATCGATGTGGTGTATTCTTGACCAGGTTGAAGGTTGCTCAGCGGGCCAATGGTGGTTGTTTGAACTTGAGGGTTGGGTAGGAATGCGGTGTTTTGCTTCCATATGGTGAGGTTGTCTACAGCATACCCGTCCCGTCCAGACCAACGACTCTCGTTATCATCTGCTGTCGAGCCTTCAAATCCGGTTCGGAATCGGAAACGGACGTCAACGGTTTCTCCGGCCCAATCGGATAGGTCAAAGGATCCAAGTCCTTCTTCAGTGAAATTGTTCCAGCCGTAGTAGGTGCCTGGGCTGTAAAGTCCGTAGTATACAATGTTCTCTGGATCTGCTCCCCAAGCGTTTTGTTTCCACGTTCGGTCCCTATCAAATCCGCCCCACATTGACGTGCCTGAAGCGCAGGCGCCGGATAGGGCAGCTTGCCGTGGGCAGCCAATAAGGCTCCATCCGGTTTCTTCACTTCCGATTTCAATAATTGCCAGATCGTCCCAAACATCACCAACAATAAATCCGTTCACGTCAGCGCTTCCAAGGGCTCCTAGTCCAAGGTGTTGGAAGAGTTCAACGCTCATGAAAGCACGGTCAGCGCCAGTAAGGTCAACATCCTCTAAGACCATTGCATCGTCCCAGTTCTTTCCATATCCAGACCATTCGTCTCCGGATTGA
>CAXAHZ010000132.1:0-4944 GCA_963968875.1 uncultured euryarchaeote | reverse complement strand
GCGTTATCTTCTCCTATGGTTTCTATTTCTTTTCTTACCTCTCCCATTACTTCCTCAAGGCGTGCTTCTGGTGTTCTATTCGGGCCAATCAAACCATGAAAAGCCCTGAGAATATCCTGTTCTCTTCGTGCTGCAATGGCTATGAAATGGGCAGATTCTTTTGCATCCTTCGTCATCATAACCGGTATGCCCAAGTCAAGGGTTATGTGAGCAAGTGCTCCAAGAATGGAGTTGGGATGAAGTGCGTAACCCGTATCTCCTCCAGTTTCAATCAGGAGAAGGGGTCTCGACGAACTCGCTTGGAGACTACGACACTGACTGAGGAGTCTTCCATCCTTGATGGAAGCGAGTAAATCCCGCGCAGTCTTTCGTTCTATAAGTATTCGTTCTGACAGTCGAACATCACCGTAAGGTAGGTGCGTAAGCCTTGTTTTGAAACCAAGACCGGTCAAGTATGAAGGAAGGGTTGAGTTAATCTCTCTATGGTCTACGAGTATTTCATAGCCTTCTCCTGAAATGGAATTCATTGAGAGGATTTCTTGTTCAGCAGCATTGAGTACGATAGCAATGTTGTCTGTTCTGATGCCACCAGAAGTCGTTTCTTGATGTTCTACACTGGGTGCCATAAACGCATCAAGACCCATTTGTGTTCTCGGTCTACGCTGCTTGGCAGTTAGAGGCGGTGCAGTTTTGTGCACATGGTCGGGAATTTTGTCTAACTTTGATTGATCGGATTTTTTAGATACTTCTTCTGTTTCTTTGTAGAGTTCCCGCTCTCTCTTGAGAAAAGATGCAGCAGGTTCCGATTTTCCATCAGTTTCTACTTTAAAATAGTCAAGGAGACCTTCAAGGATGTTGTAATTTGTGAAGAGGTCCTTTTGAGCCACCATTTTATTCAACAAGCGATACATTTTCTGTTCTTGATTTTTTGACGCAGAGTGAATGAATACATCCCGAGTACCTTGGGCAATAAGGACGTGCACTGACCCTGCTCGTTGTCGTGCAGTCCGCCCCCTTCGCTGAATCGCTCTAATGGCGCTCGGGACTGGCTCATACAGAACGACAAGGTCTGCAGCAGGGACATCAAGCCCCTCTTCACCCACCGATGTAGCGACGAGAACGTTAATCTCCCCTTCTCTAAATCGATTAAGTTGGGCCAGTTGCTGCTTTTGTGTCATTCCTTTTTGCTTGCCTCGGGATGATTGTCCAATGAATTTGTCGGGTTTGAGTCCCTCTATGGATTCCAAACGCTCAACCAGTGTTGAGACGGTATCTCTGAATTCCGTGAAAATAAGCACTTTCCCTTCAGGTTTCTTTAGAATCTCATCATGAACGAGTTGGGCCACAATTGATGGTTTAGGGTGCAATTCTTCTATGTCTTTTAGGGCCTTTCTCAACTCATGAATCGTTGGGAGGGAGAGCAAGCGGTTTGTCTTGCGGCCTTCACGCCCTTCAGTTTCTGCTCGATTCAGGAACGATGCAGCAACTTCAGTCCCTTGGGTTTTCATGAGATTAATGAGCATGTGCATGCGGCGTAGGTCTGCAACTCTTCGAGCCGCATCATACCCTCTTACATCCCGTTGTTGTATCGCTTTACTGGCCCGTAACTGAGCTTTTTCAATATCTCCAGATGAAATGTGTTCCCTTGGTGCAAGAAATCCGAGGCGTTGGAGATGCTTAACTTCCGATGAAAAGTGTTCTTCTAGGGGTGCAATCAATGCGGTGAGTTCCGGAGGCAGGTGTACATTTTCTTCGTGAATTTTCATGTCAACATCAAACGGCTTGACCAGAGGTTCATCCCGCTTGGAAACATCAATCTGGTGAACTCTTAGGTTTTGTTTGACCTCTCCGATGTGATGGATGTTGGAACCAGGGCTTGCTGTAGCCGCTAGAACACGGCCGGTTTGGTTCATTCTTTGGTACATCTTGCCAACCTGCGCATAAGCGTGGTTTCCTGTTGAGTGATGAGCCTCATCGACCACGAGCAGGGCGACTTTTTTGAGGTCAATGGTCCCGTTTTGTGCATCGTTACGAACGACTTGGGGTGTTGCCATCAATACCCTAGCTTGCATCCAGAGAACCTTTCGTTTGTCCGGAGCCGTATCGCCAGTGTACGAAACAATCTCCTCATTTGGAATGTTAAGATATTGTTGAGCCATGCTTTTCTGTTGGTCTACCAACCCGGTAGTCGGAGCGATCAGGATAATTTTTTCAGCCCCTTTGCGAAGATATTCGGCCATCGCCATCCATTCAACTGCAGTTTTGCCAAAGCCAGTTGGCATGACCATCAAGGTTGATTCGGAGAGACAACGTTCTAGGGATCGGATTTGGTATGCTCTCGCATCAACACCGTCTCGTAAAAACGGGTGTTGGACGGTAGGCATGGCTCATACTTCTGGTCAAGGGTTCAAAAGGATGATGTGGACGGCAGATGGTAGATGAAAGTGTTTGAGCCTCAAATTGATGAGAAAAAGGGGTTCAAGGGCTCCAATTCCAATGACGTCTCACACATCCTTCTCTTTGGTTAGACCGAACCGCATATATACGGGAGGTAAGTCGGAGGGTTGCTCAAAGGTGAGTAGCCAGACACACTGGGCCATCCCCCGAGGATCCCAACTGGACCGTTCCCCACTCGTGGGAATGGGACTCCGTGTCACGGCTTCAACACTGTATGCGCCCTCGTACGCCCCCCTCGGTGGGGCCAATTCGTTGTAAAAAATAATGGAGGAATCCAAGATGGCAAAAAGAAACCACCCACGCCGTGGATCGATGGCGTTCAGCCCGCGCAAGCGAGCGAGCCGCACATTTGGACACGTCAAATCGTGGCCAACAACCGACGCGAGTGAAGTCCGAGTGCAAGGTTTTGCAGGCTGGAAAGCAGGCATGACTCACATTCTGGCTCGCGATATGAACCCCCGAAGTACATCTGCAGGACAAGAAGTTCGTGTCCCAGTAACCGTTGTTGAATGCCCAAAGATGCGCATACTTGGCGTACGTGGATATCAAATGACACCATACGGCAAGCAAGCTGCTGGCGAAGTATGGGCTGACGCAGAGAAAATTTCAGAAGCATTCCCGGAACTCTTCAAGCGAGTTCCTACACGCAAGGTCCATGATGCAACCAAACACATGGAAAACCTGCAAAACGGAGATTTGTGCGAAGTTCGCCTCATTGTTTCAACTCAGCCCGGAGCGCTTTCAAGCGTCTCAACTAAGGTCCCTGATGTTATGGAAATGGGATTGGATGGAGGCACCTTCGAAGACCAACTTAACTGGGCTAGCGAACACATGGGAGAAGAATACTCCTTTGCAGACGCATTTGAAGAAGGCACACTCACCGACATCGTCGCCGTTACCAAAGGATATGGATGGCAAGGTGTCATCAAGCGTTTTGGTGGTAAACTGCAATCTCACAAGAACTCCAAGAAGCGCCGCCAACACGGTAACATGGGTGCTTTCGGTGACGGATATGTCCGAAAGACCATCCGTCAAGGTGGTCAAACTGGATACCATCAGCGAACAGAATACAATAAGCGTATTTTGAGAGTTGCGAACCCCGAAGATCACTCGATTACCCCATCTGGAGGATTCCTCCACTACGGTGAAGTCAAGTCCGATTACATTCTTGTCAAAGGGAGCGTCCCAGGTCCAGCCAAGCGTTTGATTCGCTTCCGCGACGCAACACGTGGGTCTGACCGAACACTTCACGACTACGAAATCACCTATGTCAGTACGGCATCCAAGCAGGGGGCCTGAACATGAAGGTCGCAGTAAAGGATATCGTCAACACCATCACACAAGATGAGATGGATGCAGGAAAACTCACAGCACGATTTGATGTTGCAGTCTCTGACGGGTCCAAAGTGACCCTTCCCGAAGCTTTCGGAACAGAAGTCCGTGTGGATTTGGTTAAACTAGCCGTTGCATCCAGCCGTGCTAACCGCCGACAAGCCTACGGTTCCCGTGCTCACGGCGGAAAGCGAAAGCCAATGGCCGGTATGAAGCACTCCGTTGAATGGTGGGGCAAGGGCCGTGGTGTTTCTCGTATCATGCGTCGAACAGGACAACGCCGTGGTGCTCAAAACCCACACACACTTGGTGGGCGTCGCGCTCACGGACCAAAGGTCGAGAAAGACTGGTCTCGTAAACTCAACCAAAAAGAGCGTCGTGCTGCACGAAACTCTGCACTTGCTGCAACCGTGTCAATGGATACTGTTTCTGCACGTGGTCATCGCTTTGACGACGAAGTTGAGCATCTTCCTATCGTTCTTGGTAACTACTCTGAAGTTGTTGATGGTAAAACCACTGAATACGACATTGAATCCTTCAACCATGGATCTGCAACACGAAAGGCTGCAGCAATCTTTGACCAACTCGGGCTTGGGCCTGACCTTGAGCGTGCTCGCAACGGAAGAAAAATCCGTGCAGGTAAAGCAACCATGCGTGGTCGTGTCCACAAGACACCCAAGTCTGTACTCTTGGTCGTCAAAGAAAAGGCAGGACTCGCTCAAGCGGTTCGTAATCTTCCTGGCGTGGATGTTGTTGCGGCTAAGGACCTTTGTGCCGAGGACCTCGCACCAGGTGGCGACCTCGGTCGTCTCACCGTCTTTACTCAATCTGCATTGGAGGCAATGAACTGAGGTGATATCATGAACGCATACGACATTATCATTCAACCGTGGCTCACTGAGAAGTCAATGGAAGCTCGAACTACCGAGCAACGACTGGAATTCATCGTTCGCCGTAGTGCAACGAAATCTCAAATCGCACGTGCTGTTGAAACCATCTTCGACGTAGAGGTCGCTAAGGTCAACGTACGTAACTCAAAGCATGGCAAGCATGCATCCGTTAAGCTTGCTGAGGGCTATGACGCAGAGGACGCTGCCATGCGTCTAGGAGCATTCTGAGGTGATTTATCATGGGTAAGAGAATACGTGCACAACG
>CAXAHZ010000131.1:0-4946 GCA_963968875.1 uncultured euryarchaeote | reverse complement strand
CAATGGAACCAACGGTACTTCAAAAAAATGAATTGATAACGGTCAAACTTGGTACGCAATCGGTCAACGTCCCTGTTGATGGAATGCCATCCAAGAGTTATAACAATCGCATCACAACCTCACAAGGTCATGAAGTTTGGTGGCCTGACGTGGGCTCAGAGGATTTTGAGTGTTCGGTCGCCAAATGCGTGAAGGTCAAAATGAACCTCGATTCCAAAGAAAAATCATCGTATTCCTTTGACATCAGAGTTTCTGCTTATTCCTACGGTTGGTGGGACGACGCTCGTGTTGATTCACGTATTCCCGGTAAATCAACGGGGATAAGCCATGAAAACTCCGGCACATTTGATGATTATCAAACTCGAAACAGTCAAAAAGCAGCCGACTTCGGAACAAAACTTTGGTACGACCGAGGTGGTTCTGCCAGTTATGCAATCAACGGTCAAGATGCCATTGTGAAAAGCACTGCGGACAAGATTTCTGCAACGCTTGCCGAAGGAGATTCTGAAAATGCGTATGCATTTTCTCGCGCTGCATTTGACTACCTTCATGCGCATGTCATCTATGATCGTGAAGCGCCTAGTCCTGCTCGCAGTGGACCAGCATGTTTGGCTGGCAACCTTGGTGATTGTGACGAACAGACCAATGCGTATTTCAGCATCTTGAGAACCAAGGGCATCCCCGGTTGGTATGCATTTGGGATTTTGGGTGACCCCCATTACACCAACGATGGATGGGAAGCTCACGCTTGGGGGTACATTCAGTTGCCACTCAAAGAGTCATGGTGTGAAGATCACTCAGTAACACTTGCTAGTTGCTTTGTTGAAGCTCCAGTGGATGTCGTCAACAATAAGTGGCTCATTTCAACACCAACTGCTTACATTGATTGGATGGAAACTCCAGATGAGTCTGGGAAACTAATCTATGATTATTATCATCCGGTGAAACTTGCGCCTCAATCCGTCGGCCAAATTGACCGAGAACGAGGATTTGAAACCGGCGATGACGTAAAGCTTGCCGGTGGCTCCTATCAGGTTAAGAAATACGTAGAATCCTTGGATTGAGGTGGATTGCATGAGAATTATCATCGGTGGTGCTGGTCGGGTTGGTATTGAACTGGCTCGGGCACTCAGTGTTGAAGAATACGATGTTGTGATTATGGATCAAGACTCGCGTGCAGTTTCAAATGCACAGGGTCTGGATTGTCTCGTGATTCACGGTGACATCACATCAAGAGAGAAATTGATTGAGGCAGGAATTGTGGAGGCATCCGTGTTTGTTGCGGCTACCCCATCGGATGAACACAATCTAATTGCTTGCTCTATTGCAGACCACGCTCATGGATTAGGTGAATCTAAACACACACTGACCAACATCTGCCGACTACGCAATCCAGATTACATCGAGGAATACAAAAGAGGCAATCTCAAACAGTGGGCAAAAGTTCATTACATTGTCAACCCTCTTTCAGGAGCGATTCAGCGTCTTAATGCAGGTCTTCGTTCTACGGATATTGAAGAGGTTATTCCGTTTGAAGACGAGGCATACATCATTGAATTAGAGGTCGGTGAAACGGCTCATACCGTTACCAACCGTACATTGGGTGAGTTGGCGGAGGATTTGGTTCACGGAATGCCATCTGTCGTTGGGTTGAAACGCAAAAATCAACGCAGCATAATCCCTAACAAAGATACTCAACTCGAAAAAGGAGACAGGGTTGCTGTAGCAACCATTGGTTTGGAGAGTTTTAATCCAGCATTGATTCTGTTCGGGCATGAATTAACTTACTTCCCAGACGAACCCAAAGTCGTCATTGTGGGTGCTACAACAATTGGTGCCCAGATGGCAGCGGAATGGCTCAGTCATGGCGCATGGGTGACCGTTTTAGAACGAGATTTGCATCGTGCGAACGAACTCGCAGGTTCTCCAATTGGTGCAAACCCAATGCTTGAAATCATTCATGGAGACCACTTGGACCGGACGATTCTAACAGAGGTTGGAATCGAGAAGCACGATGTTGCAGTAAGTGCTCTCGATAACGACCATGAAAATATTGCAGCCGTCCTTCTCGCAAGTGACATGGGTGTTGACCGTACAGGGTTAATGCTCTATGATGCCGACCTGGTAAAAGTTACCCAAAGAATGGGCATTTCGTTCGCAGTAGACCGACGTAGGGTTGCTGTTGACAACATGTTGACTCACATTCATGAAAAGCTATCAGGACGCTTTGCACTTTTATCTGCGGTCCCTAATGTAGTTGGTTTGACCTTTGAGGTGACTGAAAAAGCAAAGTTTGCTGGAAAAACGATCGGGGAAGCACAATTTCCCGATTCCATGATATTGGCCTTCATCAAGCGATTGAATCTTGCAGGGGAATGGGAAACAACAAAACCCACCGATGACCATGTACTTCTTGAGAACGACCTTGTCATTCTTTTCTGCCACCAGGATAAGATTTCGGATGCGGAAAAGCGGTTTAGGGTGTAATCATGCGTCGCGACGTATTGTTCCTCATTCTAGGATGGACGCTTATTGCGTTAACCATTCCATTGGTGTTGTGTGGTTTCCTCACAATATTTCTTGACGATTGGCAAATGGCATTTTATTCGTTTGCTATACCCGCTGGATTATCCGCTGTTTTTGGCGCACTCATGCTCAGCTTTGGTACACGAACGGACACATCCGAACGATTGCGTGACCGGGAAGCCTTTGCTGCAGTTGCTCTTGTATGGCCCATTGCGGTTTTCATTGGAGCACTTCCATTTTGGCTGGGTGGAATGTTCGTAGGCCCGTTTACTGATGGGGCTGCAACGGTCGATATACTGCGTGGTGCTGTCAATTCATGGTTTGAGTCAATGTCAGGATTCACCACGACAGGAGCCACGGTTATCTCTCACAACATGAGTCCTAATTGTGTACCCGGATCGACAGCAGATTGCATCAACGCTCAGCCGAGAGGATTACTCATCTGGAGGTCGTTAACTCAATGGTTTGGCGGTATGGGGATCATCATGCTCGGTATGATGATTTTATCTCGCGTAATCGGTGGTGGAATGGCTCTAGCGCGTGCAGAACTTACTGGCCCTTCACTTTCCCGCCTTCGCCCGAAATTAAAACAGACTGCCTTCGCCCTTTGGGGTCTGTATTTTTTCCTAACACTCTTTGAGTTCCTGCTTCTCTATTTCACTGGCGCAATGAATCTGTTTGATGCGGTTAACCACTCGTTAACCACGATGCCCTCCGGGGGATTCTCAACACATGATGCGAGCATAGGTTACTACGATTCTATTCTTGTTGAATCCATCATTATCTGTTTCATGTTTCTTGCTGGTGTCAATTTCACACTTCTCTGGTTCATTCGTGAAGGTGATTTCAAGAAAGCATTTGGAGATGAAGAATTTCGCAATTATGTCTTGTATGTATTCGTAGCCTTTGTTTCCGTCTCCATTGCGCTGGCACTTTCAGGGAACTCAGTGAGTCAAGGGGTTCGTGATGGTCTGTTCCAAGTTGTATCGTTTGCAACATCAACAGGATACACCTCCACGAACTACATGGGTGAATCGTGGCCTTTGTTCGGACATCTGGTTCTATTTATCCTAATGGTAGTGGGTGCGAGTGCAGGTTCTACCAGCGGTGGATTGAAAATACTGAGAGTCACTCTGGCCTTCAAAGTTGCAACCAGAGAACTTGTGCGTATCGCTCAGCCTCGTAAAATCCAGCAGATTCGAATGAACGATGAAGTTGTTGAAGAAAAACAGATCGGATTAATTGTTGGAATGTTATTCGTTTGGGTTGGGCTATTTTTCATTTCAAGTCTGATTCTATCGTTATTCATGCCGACAGAAACGTTTGAGAGTGTTACGATGGTGGTTGCCTCTTCGCTTGGAAATACCGGGCCTACATTGGGGGATTTTGGCCCAACTCAAACTTGGGCAAGCATGAATTCAGGAGCACTCATTATTACATCAATCTTGATGTGGTTTGGGCGACTTGAATTGCTTACTGCTGTGATTCTTTTGCACCCTCATACTTGGCGCAGGGAAGACAAATCCGATGGTGAAATGCAAGGATTGGCTTTGGTAAAACGTATTCTCCAAGAAAAAAATGAACCGGATTCAAAATAATTTCATCTGACCGGGGTCGGGTAAATCATCCTCATCGCTCTTTGGGATATTGATTGCTTCTTCATGGGTTTCCACGGGTGCAGGTAGCTCAGATTCAACCTTGACTTCTTTACGCTTAACTTCTTGACTCTTGAGTGACTGATATTCTTCTTGTGCTAGTTTGTAGGCTTTTACTAACTCTTTCGTAGAACGCCTGGATGCGGCGAGTCCACACAATGCAACATGCTCCTCAGCAGTGAGACCGATTTGTAACGATGTCTCAAAGTTGTTAACGTCTCCAAGCGGTGAATCTTCCCTCCCGAGAAGCATCAACGCAGGCAGGAATTCTTCTCTTGTTGTTGCTTTACTCGTTCCACTTAACGAACTCAATTTTTCAATTATGCTTGGCCGGCTCAGTGAGCCACCGCGCCGTAAAAAGTTCGGATATGATGGAAATATCCGTCCTTCGAGGCTCGTAGGATTTGCTATGGATGCAGAAAGCGATGAAAGGTGTTGCGTCCAATATGTCGACCGGTGGGCGGTATTCAAATAACGTCCCATGAGCATTTTATCGGCTTGTTTCATGCTTTTTGCTCCTCGTTGTATTCCCCGATTATTACCAAAAAGCGACGCATTGTTCCAATGAACCCAATTCAACAGGTCGCTGGGATCTTTATCGATGGTTCTGGTTACGATTAAGGCATCAGTAGCGGTTCTTGAACGATAGAGCGAATCCAATCCTGGAAAGATTTCCACAGAAACATCACGTTGACTGCATACGGCATGGCTGTTTACCGCATCTGCAGTTAAAGGACCGCTGAGTCCGTTTGTCATCACCTGTAG
>CAXAHZ010000130.1:0-4967 GCA_963968875.1 uncultured euryarchaeote | reverse complement strand
GCGAAATTTAACGACAAGTCCGAGGAGAGTTGCATTTCCAAATCTATGTCCTGACATGGGTTTTCTGCTCGGCTGTCAAAGACTACCTCTCCGAAATCGTTGATGATCCACATCTCAGCTTTACATGTTGTAGTGAACTGCAAGGTTTGGGGAGCATCGGATGTACTCACCATGTCTACCGAAACGGCAAGAGCCTCTCCGTTGCTGTATTCCATGAGCGTGCGTCCGTCCCAATCGATCATAAGATCGGCTTCTACATTGGAAAGACCGACCTCTGCAGCCTGAGGTGACGAGGAATACTGATAGGAGCCACCCGGCATTGAAATGCTAATGTTTCCCTGGGAGAGTGCATCTGTCATCACATGTCCAACAAATAATTGCTCGCCGGGCATAATGAGCTCAACACCAGCAAAACATGCCATTCCAATTGTTCGGGAAGTTCCAATTTCAATTTCCATCGAGCACGGCCCCACCGAGGAGACATCTACGATTTGCATGGTTGGATTGTTGAGGTTGATGATGAACGCTGTCGGCCCACTTGCTTCGGCTGTGCGTTGGGTCGTAACGACGCTGTATTCAAGTCCCTGGGGCAACACCACCGGCGTTTGAATACGCACGGTTGTTGAGTCGTTGAGTCCTGTAGAAGGGTGAAGCGCTTCCACCGTGTAAAATCCACTGGGGTGCCAGGAACCTTGTTCGTCCTTCATATCCCAATTCAATGCATTCATTTCCTTTGTCTCGCCCGCGAAAAGGTCAATTCCTCGGGAAAGACCTCGGCATTCATCGCTACCGTCATGGACTTGTACTCCATCTGAATTGTAAACATTCAATATGATGTCACAGGAAGGGTCATTATCAAACGAAGTTGATGAACCCGAATTGGAGAATGAAGTGCTCATGCTCATGGGCTGGTCGGGGGTATACCATGTTTGTCCGACCGGTTGGTTCAGCGATGTTTCCAAGGAAACGTTGGCGGTTTGGGCTGATGAAAAGCCGACCAATAAAGACAGAAGGAGGAGCCCTGCCAAAAGAGATACACGGCCTGTAGACCTCTCGCCCATGCGAAACCAGTGACGCTCATCCCTTGAAAGGTAAGCGGTACATTCTATGTGTGAATCATTGGACGTCATCGAGACTAAACATGGTTGGAATCGCTGCTTCCTGCTGTGCTTGCTGCTCAAGTTCGTATCGCTTCCATTCGGGAAGGGCTTCGTCGCCTTCCCACCCCAATGCTCTAGCCTCTGCATGGTTACCTTCAGCGAGATAATGCTGGATCCATGCTTGTCTACGCTCTTCTTCTTCACCGAATGCGTCTTGAACCATTTGCTCATCACGTTTTGATTGTATAGCCTTTCTTTTGCCTGCTGTCTTGGCGAGTTGTGCAACGAATATGAGGGCAAGAAGGAAGATAATTGCACCTCCCATCAGCGTCAATGTGTTGAGGTTTCCTGAGAGTAGGGAGGCCGAATCATCGTCATCTTGAGAAATACTTGGGTCGCTTGTAATGCCGCATGTAACCACGCTTCGGGCGCCTTCAAATATTTCAGGATCCCAAACGCATGGGTCATTCAAGTCTGAAACGCCGTCGCCGTCCGAATCAAGACAACCGAAAACATCAACGGTTGATGTGCCCGGTATCTTCGGGCATTCATCGGGTTGGAAAGCAGGTAATGGCGTTACATTTTCATCGCCATCAAGTGGAGTGTAGAACGTATTGTCTCCAAATCCATCGCCATCAAAGTCATTCCATTGGGACACCTGTAGAGGGAAATTGTCAACCCGATTGAAACTGCTTAGATTGTCACCCCATCCGTCACCATCAACATCTGACCATTGACTCACAATCTCAGGGAATGCATCACCGCTTTGATTTCTCAATATCAAGAACGCACCCGGGTTATCCTGGTCTGCTATTGTCTCGTTCACGAAGAAGTAGTTGTCTCCCCATCCGTCACCATCGGAGTCCATGTGTTGGTCGGGGTCGTCTGGGAATGCGTCGTCAACATCGGCGTAGCCGTCTCCATCAGAGTCAGGGCACCCTTGCCGCGCCATCTCGAAAGATGTTCCGGGGACATCTACACAGTCGTCTCCACTCGGCACGTTGGTGTTATCTCCATACCCATCGCCGTCGGTATCTGACCATTGGAATGGATCGTCTGGGAATGCGTCAATTTTATCTTCGTAACCATCAAGATCAGTATCCGGGCATCCACGCGTGATTTCATTGTTTGATTCTCCGTACTCGGTTGGGCAGACATCGCCATTTGTTCCGTCGGTATTGTCTCCGAAGCCATCACCGTCTTCATCGGCCCATTGAGTGGCATCGTTCCAAAATGCATCTCCGTTATTTCCACCCGGGTTGTCCCCGTAACCGTCGCCGTCGGTGTCCTTCCATTGACTGGTGTCGTCGGGGAAGACGTCTGCGTTGGTGCCGGTTGAATTGTCACCGCGGTTGTCTCCATCGCGGTCAGCCCATTGTGTAGGGTCGTCAGGGAACGGATCCCCTGCATTTGAGTATCCGTCGCCGTCTCTGTCTGGACAGCCGCGGCGGTCAACCGTTGATGAGCCCGGGTCGGAGGGACAGTCATCGGAATTGTTGCCCGTTTCATTGCTTCCAAATCCATCGTTGTCTTCATCGCACCATTGTGTTGCGTCGTAAGGGAATGCATCTGCACCATAGCAATCGGTCTTTGCAGGCCAACCCGGAGTAGGGTCTGAATATCCGTCTGAGTCTGAGTCAACACAACCGAGACGGTCGTAGATTGAATCGCCCCAAGTGTACGGACACCCGTCGGGGCGGTCGCTGTTCGGATTGTCACCGACCCAATCTCCGTCGCTGTCGAGGTATTGTGTCCGTTCAAGGGGGAAAGCATCCGATTGATTTGCGGTTGAGAGCAACATACCTGGCCAAAAACTTGGGCGGTACGTATCCCAAGAGGCATTGTCGTAATTGTCCCCGTAACCATCACCGTCGGAATCGTTCCATTGTGTTACGTCGTTGGGGAACGCATCTCCTGATTGATTCATGTGGAGTTGGTATTCGTTGAGGTCAAAATAATAATTATCGCCGTATCCATCTTCATCGGCATCGGCCCATTGTTTGTCGTCTTGAGGAGCCCAGTCGCCAGCATCGGACCAACCGTCCCCGTCAGCATCGGGGCAGCCGAAACGGTCCTTGTTTGATGCTCCGATAACGGCTGGACAAGCATCGGGTTCGTTAGCAGGGGCAGGATTGTCCCCGAACCCATCTCCATCGGTATCGTCCCACTGTGTGCCGTCTTCCGGGAAGGCATCGACAACGCCATCGCCTTGGTCCGTGGTATTGTATCCATCATTATCAGCATCAATGTCGGCGAACCAGTAGTAAACACCTTCGTCATTCCGGCCGTGTGCCGTTACGATGTGTGTGCTGTCGGGACTCCATGCTGCGCCGTAAAGCGTGCCGCAGTTGTTGTTGCTTCCGGAAGTACAACCTCCTGGTTGAGGGCCGCTAAATGAATCCACTTGATTGCTTGTGTATGACTGATAGACTCTCGCTGTTGCACCGTCAGCTCCATACCAATACATTCCCGCGATAACTTGAGATCCATCGCTTGAGAATGCAGTTGAGGCGCATGAGGTCGTGGTTGTTTTTTCCCAAATTCGTGACCAAGAACCGCTGACGTATTGATACATGTCAAAGCTAGCAGATTGACCTTCCCAGCCCCCACACATCGAGATAAAATTGCCATCTGGAGACCACGCGATGGCATTCACTGCAGCCGGTGGATTTGTGATGGTCCAAGTGGTCGCTCTTGTTGTGGTATTTACGATGTAAATATCGCTGTTTCCTGCAAGTGACATGTGCATTCCATCGGGCGACCATGCAACATCGTAGAAACGATCTTCGCCGTTTGGATTGACTGCATAGAGTTCGGTGCCTGTGATGACATTGATGACTGCAACTTCGCCGTTTGTGCCCCCGTTGCCCGAACGACCGATAGCGACGGCGACTGAGGAACTATCTGGAGAAAATGCCACACTGTTGACCTGGTCTCCGCCACCAACATCGACGCTAATGACCCCGTGAATTGAGGTAAGGTTGCTGGAATAATAGATGTCTATGGAGTCATCATTACGGGCAGCTGCTACATACTGGCCGTCCGGAGAAAAATCTACATCGTTGACATCGTTACCCGTATTGACGGACCGCACGTTGGTCCATGTACTTGCATTCCAAATCCGAACAAAGTCGTCCTCCGAAGCGGTGACGATGAATTCGCCATTGGGCGAATAGTCCACGGCGTAGTAATCGCTGCTTGAACTGGTTGTAAATTCATTCTGGAAGTTTGGGTTGCCGATGGACCATGCGTCGTTAAAGTCTGAGGTCCCATCACCATCGCGGTCTGGACAGCCGTCCTTGTCAACCGTTGAATTCCCCGCCGCCCAAGGACAATCATCCGAGCTGTCTTGGACGCCGTCTCCGTCGGAATCGGCTGCAAGCGCCATTGGGAGGAATAAGGAAGCGACGAAGAGAAAAGAAAGAAAAACCGAACGGTTTTTTCTTTTGAAAGAGCCATTCCTCTTGGGAGCCATGCATGTGGGAATAATTTCAACATAAAGGGTTTATTGTTTCAATGCTCAAACAAAACACCCTTGAACCGACGCACAAACTCTTGAACGGGAGCCACCCATACCCGTTTCATGGGCGGCGACATTCCTAAGGTCAATATCGCTGCCCAAGATAGAGTTCTATTGCATCTTCTGCACCATCATCAATGGGCAAATCGCTACGTTGTACCCCAAACCATGACGCGCCCAGGTATCGCAGATGCATGCGCCCAACATCCTCCTAACGTGAGCAGAACCATGCGTAATTT
Organism: uncultured euryarchaeote; assembly: GCA_963968875.1. GTDB lineage: Archaea > Thermoplasmatota > Poseidoniia > Poseidoniales > Poseidoniaceae > Poseidonia. The sequence goes on along the minus strand of CAXAHZ010000130.1, from coordinate 108 downwards.
ACTCAAAGAAGGCATGGTTGAGGAACACACTCGTTCCATACAAGGAGAGGAACGAAGACAAAAAACATGGCAATTGACAGAGGACGGCGAGTTGTTTGGCAATGAACG
>CAXAHZ010000129.1:0-4982 GCA_963968875.1 uncultured euryarchaeote | reverse complement strand
TCAATATTCAACTGGGACGGGGTCGAGAATCCGCCAAAGATACCATGCAGCAGCAGTTCTGTAGGGTTTCCATCGTTCTGCAATGGCACCAACCTGCTCTTTTGTCTCTGCTTCAGGAACGAGACGTTGGGTGCCACGGATCAATCCAATATCGCCCAAACTGAAGATGTCACGCCGTAGGAAATGGAACATCAGCAGCATTTCAGCAGTCCAAGGTCCTATGCCCCTAAACGAGACGAGATGCTTCTGAATTTCTTGGTCCGTCATGGTTTGCCACGGTTGGTCCATGAGTCGGACTGCATCTTGGGCAAGGCCGAAGATGTAACTTGCTTTTGGACGGGTAAGTCCACACGATGCGATTGACTCTTGGTCCGTGGCGAGAACATGCTCCGGAGTGACTGCTCCTAAATGCGTGCAGAGTCTTCCCCAAATGGCGTCAGCAGCCGTGACAGATATTTGTTGGCCTACGATTGACCGGACCAAGGTTTGGAAGAGGTCATCGCGACTGGTAATCCCTTCTGGACCGTATTTTTCAACCACTGGGCCCAATAATTCATCCTTGAGTAGGAACGTATGAGCGTCGCTCCACCACTCGGGTATACGACCTGCCATGGGTTTGCTTGGAAGAGATGGGGTTTTGAACCCATGCTTCAACGCAAGTACATGCGAGATGAATTGATGGTCCTCATGAATTTGAAATCCGTTATGCGAACCGGATGGGTGCGTGCTGGAATTGAGCATCCCGAGTCTGTAGCAGCACATTCCTGGGGTATGGCGCTTCTCGCTCTTCGCTTGTGTCCTCCCGAACTTGATTTGACAAAGGTGCTCACCTATTGTTTGGTCCATGATTTGCCCGAAATTCTTGTTGGAGACCTTACTCCCGAGGATGACCGCAGTACCAAAGCAGAAGATGAACATGCAGCGATGAAGGTCTTGGCTCCGCAATGGCTTGAAACCTTTGAATCGTATGAGCGTCAAGATACTGAAGAAGCGCGTTTTGTACACCAACTTGACCGTTTGGACATGGGTCTTCAAGCGCAAGTTTACGAAGCCGAAACAGGCCTTGACCTCAGCCAGTTCCTTGAGAGTGCAAAAGCGGTTGTAAACGACGCTCGTCTGAGCGACCTGCTTTGACGGTTCTCGTCCATTTTAGCCGACAAGGCCAAAAAGCGAAATCCTTCCGGACGGATTACACAGCCCGATAGTGTAGGGGTCCATCATGGTGGGTTTTGGTCCCGCCGACCTCGGTTCGAATCCGAGTCGGGCTACCTCTCACGACATCTTCATGAGTGCGTTGCTGTTGGGTGCATTTAGGTGAAGACATGATTCAGAAGATTGGTGTTATTGGAGCGGGACAAATGGGTAACGGTATCGCACAGGTGGCTGCATGTGCGGGATACGATGTTGTCATGGTGGACATCAAGGACGAATACGTTGAAAAGGGCCTTGGAACGATTCAATTTTCTCTTGGAAAACTCGTATCTAAAGAGCGAATGTCTCAAGACGATGCCGATGCGGCTCTTGCCAGAATCGAAACAGGAACCGACCGGCAAGCCTGTGCAGATTGCGACCTCGTTGTGGAGGCAGTTCCCGAAATTTTAGAATTGAAAACCAGTATTTTCTCTGAATTGGATTCCATTTGCAAACCGGAAACCATTCTAGCCTCCAACACGTCTTCAATTTCCATCACAACCATCGCCGATTCAACAAACCGTCCCGATAAGGTCATTGGAATGCATTTCATGAATCCGGTTCCAATTATGAAACTCGTTGAAGTGATCAACGGAGGTCAGACCAGTTCACAGACCAATTCAGCAGTGAATGAAGCAGCTGAAAAAATGGGTAAGATTGCTCTCTCATGCAACGACGCACCCGGTTTTGTTTCAAACCGAATTCTGTGCCCTATGCTTAACGAGGCTATTTTGACGCTTCAAGAAGGAGTCGCAGAACCCGAAGCCATTGATGGGATTATGAAGCTTGGAATGAACCATCCAATTGGTCCTCTTGCACTTTCCGACCTTATCGGATTGGATACTGTGCTGCACATCATGAACGTTCTTCATGAAGGCTTGGGGGATGACAAATACGCTCCAGCGCCACTCTTGATGAGCATGGTTGAAGAAGGTAAACTTGGTCGGAAAACCGGCCAAGGATTTTACACATATTAGGTGTTCAATCGTTCAATCCACCAATCTCAGGCGAGTAGAATCCTTCCGTTTCATTTCCATGAGCGCCGCTCAGACATCCTCAAGTGGTGAGGTCATTTGAACGGGATATGGGCGTTTACTTGGTTACCGGAGCATCAAAGGGTATTGGGAAGTCACTTGCATGTTTACTCGCCGATAAAGGCCATCAGGTGATCCTTCTCGCTCGTAACTCTCCGGAACTTGATGAAGCGTTAGAATTGGTTAAACAACGCTCTAAGGATTCCTTTTCCGTTCCGTGTGACCTCGGATCTCCATCGGAGATTGCAGCATCAGCAAAAAAGTTGATTTCATCCGTTCAGGTTCTAGATGGACTGGTCCATAATGCAGGGTCAATACACCCAGTAAAACCAATGCTCATCGCTGATGGTTCACAATGGTCCCGTAGCATCCAAGTCAATCTGATTGGTGTTCAGGATTTGACCCAACAATTGTCATCGTTGCTCAAGGGCCCACAACACACGAGAGTCACTACCATTTCCAGTGGAGCATCCCTTCGGCCAGTTGGTTCATGGTCTGCTTACTGTACTGCAAAGGCAGGATTGGATATGTGGGCTCGTTGCTTGGCTGAAGAAGGTGCTCAACACAACATTAGTGCTGTTTCTGTAGCTCCCGGGATTGTTGATACCGGGATGCAAGAGGACATCCGGGGGGCTAACCCAGAGGAATTTCCATCTCATGAAGCGTTTGTTTCTTACCACACCGATGGTCACCTCACCAAACCAGATGATGTCGCATCCTTACTCTATCCGCTCATCACCGAACACACAATGCAGCAATCAGGACAACGATTTGATGTACGAGATTTGTGAACTTTCAAACCCTGTCGCCCCAATAGTCATAAGCACAAACCTTGACAGAAGGAATGAGGGTGACCCATGCCAGGAACAGACCGTGTTGAAATCAGAACGCTAAAAGTCGGACGATTCTGTGTCGTTGACGACGAAGCATACAAGATATTGAGCATATCAACATCCAAACCTGGAAAACACGGTTCAGCTAAGGCTCGTATCTCGCTGGAAAGCATTTTCACCAAAAAGAAGATTTCTCACGTTGGATCCGTTACAGACAGCATCAACGTTCCAATGATCGAAAAAGGCACTGCAACAGTTACGCACATTGATGGCAATGAAGTTCACGCAATGAACGACAGAGATTATTCGATGATGATTCTTCCTCTTCCCGATTCCGATGAAGGAATGAGTTTTGAATCCGGTAACAAGATCATGTGGCAAGAAGCCCTTGGCCGCTACATCATCATCCGTGACCATTGATGGTCAACCCATCGCCCGCCAGAAAACACTGTTTTCCCGAGTGCGTCGGAAATGACTTCATATGCTATGTCGTTACTCCGAAGTCATGGAGAACGAAGTAAAAGCATCAGATGCGGACCAACGAGTTAGAGGCTATTGCGCCTATGACTGGGGTAAGAGTGCATTCGAAACATCCGTGACAACAGCAATTTTCCCAGCATGGTTTGCTTACCTGTTCATGGAAGCGAATGGAATTTCAATGAAAGTGCTAGGTTCTGAGTGGACTGCTGACGCCATGTTTTCGGCAGCGGTCATGATTGGAGCATTGTTTGTTGCCATTTGTGCTCCTTCGCTCGGCGTTATCGCCGATCGGAGAATGATCAAAATGTGGTGGCTTAGAATTTTGACCATCCTCGGTTCTGTTTCTTGTATTCTACTTGCTTTATCTCCTTACCTCGGAGTTTCTGTTGGCTGGATATGGGCCATGATCATGTTCATGGCTGCAAACGTCGGATTGAACGGTGCTGGTGTATTCTACAATGCTTTGCTGCCTCACATGGGCGACGAGTCTGAAATGGACTCTATCTCAAACAAGGCATTTGCAGCAGGATACCTCGGTGGAGGTATCTTGCTTCTTGTCCACTTGCTCATGGTAACGTTCATTGTTAGTGAAAGCGGTTCAGTTCAGTCTTGGGTTATTCCGTTTGCTATGGCCAGTTCCGGTATATGGTGGTTAGGTTTCGCTCAAATGACCTTTAGAATGGTCCCAGAACCTCACATTGAAAACGAAATGGAACCAATGGGTATTATCGCTTCTACAAAGATGGCACTTGGGGAAGTCAAGAAGACGTTAATGGGTATCAAGGAATTCCGAACACTTTTCATCTACATGATCGCCTACTTCTGTTTCATTGATGGAATCAACTCCGTTACTGCCCTCTCTGGTGTATTCGGAATTGTCGTTCTTGGTTTGACAACAGCAGGCCTCATCGCCACCATTCTCATCATTCAATTCGTTGCAGCCCCTGCAGCGATTGGGTTTACCAAATTAGCAGGGAAATGGGGTACGAAAAAAGCCCTTCAGTTTTCTCTAGTCTGTTGGTGTTTCGTTATCGTTGGTGCCCTTTCGTTTGCACCATTGGAATTGGAGAACCATGAGGAATATGACATTCAGTACACTTGGGACGAAGATGGAAACACCTACGTTGCAACTGCCCGAGAAGGTGTAAACAACATCGCAGCCCTTCCCGATGACGATGAACAGCAATGGGCTCTCGAGCATGAAGCAATTCTTCCAGTCACACAAAACAATGACTACGATGGATATGCAGTCAAATGGGCGTATGAAAAGAATGGAACGGCAACCCCAATTGTGGTCAATTTGAACGCCACGTCATTAGCAGCTCTTGAAGCAACGATGGGCGAATCAAGGTTCTCGTACAGTATCCTAAACGGTGAGCTTGGAAATGCAACCAGCGTAGGAGTTGAACACCCCACAAGTCTTGGAGACGGTAAATTGGATTTC
>CAXAHZ010000128.1:0-4986 GCA_963968875.1 uncultured euryarchaeote | reverse complement strand
ACCAGAGGTAGCAATACCAACGTGATTATCAATCTTGAACATTTTCTCAATGGAATCTGGAAGAATCAATCTGCTGATAATACGCTTGTCACAAACAAGGACAACTCCATCCTTAAATTTCAAACCGGCAGTTGTTGTACCACGCTTGACTGATTCTCTGGCATATTCTACTTGGAACAGCCGTCCATCTGGGCTAAATGTGGTAATTCCATGGTCGTATCCTCTTCCGCTTGGTTGCATATTCATGACCTCTATTTCTTTCGTTTCGTTGACACTTTATGAGGATGCGGGTTAATTGGCATGAACTCGTGTCGCCTTCAACATTCGTTGCAATACCTCGCCCCATATCAACCCTCAGTTTGAGAACCATGCTCATGAAGGTGGACTTCTTGGATGAGTTATGCGAGTTGCCGTATTATCATCCGGCGGCAAGGATTCTGCGGCTGCATGGTGGTGGGCCGTTTGCAAAGGCTGGACCATTGATTGTTTGGTAACGGTTAGCATCACGGGTGATGATTCACCTATGTTTCAGATACCCGGGACACATCTTGTTGAGCAACAAGCAAGGATGGCCAATATCGACTGGGTTCAAGTCAAGACATCGGGAGCCACACCCAACGATATTGAAGATTTAGAGGAAAAATTACGGGAGCGAAACATCGATGGGATCGTCAGCGGAGCATTGCGCTCAGACTATCAAAAATCACGTCTTGAACGAATGGCTGAACGGCTCGGAATCAACAGTTGGACCCCTCTTTGGCATCAAGATGGAGATTCCCATCTTTCATCCATGGTTCAACATGGATTCAACATCATGATTACCGGAGTGAGTTGTGAAGGATTGGATGAAAGTTGGCTCGGTAAGACATTGGACAAGAGCAGCCTGAACATACTACGTAGTCTTGCAGACAAATATCGCTTTCACATTGAAGGAGAAGGCGGAGAATACGAAACATTGGTTCTAAGTGGCCCTCATATTGAAGGGAAGATGGTCGTGAATCACACCACTCATTGGGATGGAGTCAGAGGTTACCTAACGTTTCACTGAATTGCAGCTCTCGCCAGTGAAACGCATTCATCGACGAGTTCGCCTGAGACTCCGATATGATTTGCAGGATCAAACATAGCTTCCAATTCATCTGCCGAAAACACTGCAGATATTGCGGGGGTGCGGCTGCAAACATCAATTAATTCTTCTTTGTTTGCTACCGCCGTAAACGAGGCTTCACGGAGAATTTCATGCGCTTCGTCACGAGCGATTCCATGATTCACAAGGTCGATCATCACTTTCTCTGCCATAACGAGACCGCGTTGTGCTTTGATGTTCTCAAGACAACGTTCTGAATCAACCCACATGTTCGTCAACACATCACGTGTTTTTGCAATAACGTCCTCGCACAGCGCAGAGCCATGAGAGAGAGTGAAGCGCTCGCTGCTTGAATTAGCCAAGTCTCTTTCGTGCCACAGGAGTGCATTTTCATATGTAGGGATAATCATGGAACGAACAATACGTGCCAATCCGGAAGCGTTTTCAGATTTAATCGGGTTCTTCTTATGAGCCATGGTCGATGAACCGACCTGCTTTTTGACGTCAAATCCTTCCCCTGCTTCTTGTATTTCAGAGCGCTGCAGATTCCGAATTTCTTGGAGAATCTTCTCGCATGTCGTTGCGATATTGGAAAGCCATGAGACATACTCAATGTAACGGTCTCTACCGACAACCTGAGTTGTTGCGAGTGGAACTCCAAGTCCTAAGTGTGTAAGAATAAGTCGCTGTAATTCACGAGCGTTATCGCCCTGAGCCGCACCCGTTCCAACAGCGCCGAGGAACTTACCAACTGCGATTCGTGGTGTAGCTTCGTCTAGACGGATCAATTGTCTTCGCAGTTCATCCAGCCACACGGCCGCCTTCAATCCAAACGTAATCGGTACCGCTGCCTGACCGTGAGTTCGTCCAAGCATGACGGTGTCTCGTTCCCGCTCAGCCACATCTGCACAGACACCGATGAGGAGGCAAAGCTGTTCCCGCAGCATAACGATGCTGTCCCTGAGTTGTAAAGCTACAGCCGTATCAACAATATCGTTAGAAGTCGCACCAAGATGAATGCACCAACCCGCTTCACCAGCGGCTTCTGCCATTGCTTTGGTAAGAGCCATGATATCGTGGCGTGTCTCAGCTTCAATCTCAGAGACCCGTTCTTTGGTCACCGAAGTAGGATTAGCAATTGATTCAATCACCTTGTAATCTGCTTCAGTGACACGTCCAAGTTGCATGTGAGCCCATATGAGTGCACGTTCAACTTCCAATTGGCGCTCGTGACGTCCGACCTCTGACCAAATATGTTTGAATTCTTTACAACCGTAGCGGTAATCCAATGGACAGAATGCCATGAATCCTGTCCGTCCGACTCAATTCATCAACATTACCGTTGACTTGAATGGCCAAGATTTTGGCTAGAGCGTAGGTTCAGCCTTCGATTCTGCAATTACAGGACTCATAACCGAACGTATCAGAATCATAGCGAGACCGGTCGATAATACAAAGAATATGCCTACATAATTCGATATGTTATACCACATCATAGCAACACCGATCAGTGAACCATAGGCCACGATTTGACAGACTGCGGAAGCATATTGCAAGCGGAGCATCCGTGCTTCACTCAGTTCTGATTCATGCTCAAGAATAAAGGTGTACACGAGAAAATAAATTGATTGAAATGGAAGGGCTGCCGCGATAATGGTTAATGCAACCTCCCGAATTGCGGTAGGAGTCCTCTCTTGCTCAATGCCTTGAAACAGCATAAAGGCAGTATTAGTACCGAGCAGAGCAGCCATAATGGTCCAGCGCTTATCTTGTGACGACGTACGTGATTCTACGTTTACAGAACCTTCATCCATGGGCTTGGTCATGACCTTCATGGTTTGATATTATCGCAACATATCTCGGCAAGGTGCCAATATTTTGCATGTTTAGAGATTTCGGAGCAAACGAAGAATTGTTCCGGTAATAGCAGCCACAATGAGCAAGAGTACCATCATTGCAACCGGCCCGTATTGGTTTTTATCACCGAGGGCGGTTCCCAAGAAACCATCCCTTTGAAGGGCTTCTGCAAAACTACCGGCCTCTTCAAACTCAGGAAGAGGCCTTCTTGGTATTCGTTCACCTTCCCTAACGTCTCCGGCCATGATTCGCCCTTGATGGCATAGGTCATAGGCCTTGCTCATCCGTCTGAATGAATCACAAGACTCATTCACCTTTGGCGATTGTCTTCCTTCATGGAAAGGTGTTCATTTGATGTTGCAGGAAAAAACATCCACTTTGCTGTTGAAGGTAGCACGGGTGGGACCAGTTTTGGTTTGCATCTGGCTGCTGATGCCATTGCAACCAACGGTAGGGTCCTTTGGGCATCGAGTGACCTCCCTGATGGAACTCGGTTCTCACAGCTTTTTGCACATCTCTCACTTGTTGAGTCATCGCGTTTTCATGCCATGAACTTTGGTGGAAAGTTTGAGCGAGCTATTGATGCAATGATTGAGGCAGCAGTTGGATTGCCGAGCGTACGACTCGTCGTCTTGGATGATTGGTGCGATAACACCGGACGTATCCCCTCCACTCTCATTTCCGAAGTGAAACGGTTGGCCGATGAAACCGGCGCTGATGTCACAATTCTACTCTTGTCAAAAGGGAGTGCCGATGCAAGTGGTGCAAGTGAAGACCCTATTGTTGCACGGGGTGATAAAGCCATGATTGAAGCTGGGTTCGAGACTTGGAAAATGTGGAGACGCAAAGAAGGGGGCGGCCGTAGCATCAAAATGAATGGCAACACCCTTGATGTCCAAATTAAGGATTCAGGATTCCATTTCTGATTCTTCATCTTCGCCGAGCAGGTCCGCCATTTCATTGAGCGCATCTTCATCCGGTTCGTCGAATTGTTGTGGATTGCGAGCGCCGCCTTCAAGTTCATCTTCACCTGCAATTTTGGGTGCTGAACTTTCCAACATCTCTGCCCGATTGTCCATAGCGCGTCGTGAAATAAACCAAACCATAACGGCCAATGACAGTATTCCAACGATGTAGGCTATGTTTTTACTCGTTTCAGGCTCCATATGCTTCGCTGAAGGTTATGTCTTTTGACTGTTCCTAAGAATCAGTAAGGTATCAGGGGCATTTTAGCCCCATGAAAGGGGTCGTGAAAGATGCCTTCGGGATGATGCTGGAGGTTCAACCCATCCTTCAAACGGGGGCTTTACGACCACATCTTCCCAAGAGTCACCGCATTTCCATTTGCAACGAGGGCATCTCAACCCTTGGTTTCGTCCCATGCTTTTCATTCGTTGGCCGCATTGCGAACAAAGAGGTCGTTGTTTTTTCCTTGCAGTCCAGGTTAGGATTCGTAATTGTTCCAGATGATAGGACCCGTCTGGATGTTGAAGACCTCTCATTTCTACCCGATCCCCTTCTTGTAGCCATCTCGCTAATTGGTTGACATGTCCACCTTCTCCATAAGCAACCCATGCCCCTTGCGACGTCATGAGGCGGGCATGTTTTCGGTTTTGATCGACCAATACATCATCAACAACAGCGACGATTGAAGGAGGGAGATGGTCGCCTGTAGCCTGATTGGTCTTGAAGGTACGATAGCCGCAGGAAGATTCTGTTTCATTTGATTCCAATAGAAGAGATAACGCTTTGGTTGCAACATCTCTTGTTGTGGCACGAACGCCACACAAGATTGGAGATAACCCTCTTGGCGCTACGAGGGAGGTTCCACTGCGGGGATCTCGTGATAAAAATGTGTCATCCCACGAGTCAATTTCCTCAAGGGCTGCGGGGCAGACAGAACGTACTTGGCCAACAGAATCAGAATGCCGCCATGCAATGGCCTCCCATGTTGCTCTTTCCCCCCTCCATGAGACTGCAGCAGTGGCTCCAATTACCCCTAATCCGCCCCAAGATTTTGTAGCAACTGGTTGTTCGTTGAC